>NZ_JBEOPM010000013.1:0-146053 GCF_040310165.1 Shewanella sp. AC91-MNA-CIBAN-0169 | reverse complement strand
TTATTTAATCAACCAGCGCAATAAACTTGAACGTTTACATTCAAGTCAGTTTGCACCCGGTTATCTATGCCGTTAACCATTCGCACTGGGGTTAGGGCTATGACAAAATCCGCGATGGATTTATTTAATCAACCAGCGCAATAAACTTGAACGTTTACATTCAAGTCAGTTTGCACCCGGTTATCTATGCCGTTAATCATTCGCACTGGGGTTAGGGCTATGACACGCACCGCGATGGATTTATTTAATCAACCAGCGCAATAAGTGGAAAGTGTTTAAAGGATAGAATTTCATTCAACAATAAGCGCGATAGCCGCCTACGGTTCTATATAATATAATGGCGGCTATTCTCATTTTTGGAACATGGCTGTATATGATTATCTTTAGCACCAACCTTGGCGATTTTACCGTAGAGCTTGAAATGGAACGTGCGCCGGTTTCTTCAAAAAACTTTTTAAAATACTGCCAAGACGGTTTTTATGACGGCACTATTTTTCATCGGGTTATTAAAGGTTTTATGGTGCAGGGCGGTGGCTTAACCGCCAAAATGAAAGAAAAACCTACTCGTGACCCTATTGCCAATGAAGCCAATAAAGGTTTGAACAACGTGTTGGGTACTTTGGCGATGGCTCGAACAGATTCGCCGCA
This sequence comes from Shewanella sp. AC91-MNA-CIBAN-0169, assembly GCF_040310165.1. Classification (NCBI taxonomy): domain Bacteria; kingdom Pseudomonadati; phylum Pseudomonadota; class Gammaproteobacteria; order Alteromonadales; family Shewanellaceae; genus Shewanella; species Shewanella sp. AC91-MNA-CIBAN-0169. Next base: position 145,405 of record NZ_JBEOPM010000013.1, on the reverse strand, counting down.
TTCAGCTACTGGGCAATTTTTTATTAATGTCGCCGACAATGATTTTCTAGACCACGCAGCAATGACCAATGCGGGTTGGGGTTATGCGGTGTTTGCCAAAGTGACCGCCGGTATGGATGTTATTCAGCAAATGGAGCGAGTTAAAACAACGACGATGGCAGGCCATGAAGATGTACCGCGTGAGCCGATTATTGTTGAGAAAGTGACCATTGTTGACGAGAAACCTGTTGCTTAAATATGCTGTGCTATTTACACACTCGCTATTAAACATTAGCGAGTAAGTAATAGCTATTAAGCACTTACTATTAAGCACTTACTATTAAGAACTAGCTTAAAACAACGCAATAAAAAAGGTTCGACATCACTGTCGAACCTTTTTTGATCTGTGTTAAACCACAGTAGTCACATTAAAGTGTGAAACGAATACCAATGGCAATGCCGTCATCTTCAGACAGTTCCATTCTGGCTTGTTGTGCTTTGTCTGCACTGGTGAAATCGCTGTAATCACGGCGAGCTTCAACATATAAAACAGTATCTGGGTCAAATACATAATGTAAACCTACTACGAAAAACTGACGTTTAAAAACGTCATCTTGATCGGCATTGTAGTTAGGTTGGATCACGTAGTTAGATCCAGCATCAAGAATGTTGTACGAAATAAAAGTACGAATGTTGTTATCGAACTTGTACGAGAACAATGATTCAATACCCACAGCGTCGTTAATTAAACGACCGATATTGTCGGTGTCATGATTTTCGTTTTTGTTTACGTTGGCAGCAGCATAAAAACCATTCTGCTCAAAGTTGCCCCAAGTGATACCCATGCCGTAAATAAGATCAACAGCAGTGGATGTTCCACCGTTACCAAAGGTCACATCAAACTCACCACGGTTAACACCGGCAGTTAGCACTAGCTTATCAGTGGCTTGGTAAGTGACAGCACCACCATAGGTATAGTTATACTCAACTTGCTGTGCCGACGTTGAACTTGCTGCCCATAACTCTTCACAGGCATCTTGAGTGATATTTTCTACATCACAAGTATAGAAAGCACTGTTTTTAAGTTGGGCTTGCACGGCAAAACTTACGTCGCCAAAGCTGTTACGATATTGAACTGTTTTGTCACCACGACCGACACCATTTACCGCGCCGTCATCTTTGTTGTAAGTGTAAACACCCGCAGTGTTTCCGTCCCATACAAAGCCATAGTTTGTGCTGTACACCACGTCATACCAAGCACCCCATTGCTTGCCAATTGTGATGCTACCGTATTTGTCATGTGATAAACCGGCATAACCAAGACGATTATAGAAAAACTCGTCTTGAATTGATTCAAAGCGATTATTGTAAACAATATCTGTGCTACCTACTGGATTTACACCCCATTCAAGCAAGGCGTAAGCTTTCCAGTCATTTTGTAGTTGACGACTAAAACCAAAATTAATCCGTGAAGCACCGTTAACAACTTCTGTTTCACCTTGAGTATTGATCACGCGCGCATCGATAAAGCCGCCAATTTTAACCGCATTAACATCATCTTTATAAACTTCGATTGCTGACGCTGCAGGTGCAATAAGAATTGTTGAAATTAATGCTGCAATTAATGTTCTGTTCATTTTAATCTCTTGTCTTGTTGTTTGAGTAAGCACAGCTTAGTCCGTTAATATATCTTTCCATTGAGGCGACGGAGAATATCAAACCTATGAGTGACTCACAAAGTGAAATGTGCTCAAAAAAGGCGATATATCTCATAAAATTCGTTGTTCAATGACTTAGTAAAATCGAGTGTTAATACTGAGTTGTACCGCAGTTAATAATTGTAAGTAAATGTTACTTGGTGGTTACTTATGCACTTAATGTGGTTTTTTATTTGCCTTTGAAATAGCGTGTTTTTTGAGCGTTTACTTGATGTAGATCGCGACTTTATTTTACCAATGGCATACGCTTAATTTAGCACTGTTATCGATTTTATCGGGGGCGACATTATGGACATGACTTTACAGTTTCACGGCGCAACTCAAGAGGTCACTGGATCTTGCCATTTACTCACAGTCAAAGGGCAGCAAGTGCTGCTTGATTGTGGATTAATTCAAGGGAGTAAAGCTGACGCGTTACGTAATCACGATCCTTTTCCATTCGACGCCACACAAATCCATGCAGTGGTATTAAGCCATGCCCATATTGATCATTCCGGCCGTTTGCCTTATTTGATTAATCAGGGGTTTACTGGACCCATTTATACTCAAAAAGCCACCGCACAGTTATGTGATGTCATGTTGCGTGATGCAGCCATGCTGCAAGAAAGAGATACCGACAGGCAAAATAAAAAACGTGCAAAACATGATTTAGAACTGCTTGAACCGCTATTTACCGAGAAAGATGTCGATCAAGTAATGGCGCAGTTTGTGATGGTAGATTATGGCCAGCGAGTGCAGGTTGCCGATGGGGTAGAGGTTTGCTTGTCCGATGCGGGACATATTCTGGGTTCTGCGGTGGTGGAGTTGTGGTTAGGCGATAAACCGGAACAGAAAAAACTGGTTTTTAGTGGTGATTTAGGTCGTGCAGGTATGCCCGTTTTGGATGATCCAACGTTTATTGAACAAGCTGATTTAGTGCTAATGGAAAGTACTTACGGTGATAGATTACACCGCAGTTGGCAAGATACCTTGGTTGAACTGAAATCAATTTTCAAACGAACTATTCATGAAAGTAGGGGGAATATTTTGATCCCGGCATTTTCAGTGGGACGTGCTCAAGAGCTTCTTTATCTATTTCATTTATATGCTAAAGAGTGGGACTTATCACGTTGGCGTATTTGTTTAGACAGCCCAATGGCGATAAAAGCAACCGAGGTATATGTTAACAATTATCCGTTGATGGACGATGACTTTAAGCGTTTTACCCGCTTATCGCCAGGCAAACATCCGTTGTTATCCAGTGCTGAATTTGTGTGTAGCACTGAAGAGTCGATAGAGCTGAACGATATTCATCAAGGATTAATCATTATTGCTGGTAGTGGTATGTGTAATGGCGGCCGAATTCGCAATCATTTTGTGCATAACCTATGGCGTAAAGAAGCCGATATTATTATTTGTGGTTTTCAGGCAATGGGAACGCCAGGACGAATATTAGTCGACGGCGCTGAAGAGCTGACGATTCATGGACAAAGTATTAAAGTGGCTGCCAGTATTCATACTGTCGGTGGGTTATCAGCCCATGCTGACCAAGCCGAGTTATTGTCTTGGTATCGCCATTTTGAGCAATCACCCGCGGTAATATTGGTGCATGGTGAGCTAGAAGCACAGCAAGTATTGATTGAAGCGCTTAATCAAGACAGTGCCAATAAACCGAAAAATAGTGCGATTGCCCAACGAGGAGATTGCCTAGACTTAAACGCATTACCTGAGTTTGTGTGGTTGAATACGGCGAGTGGATCTAATGAGCCATCAGCAACTTAATTTGAGTGAATGTGTTATGAGCTGAACGATTGCTTAGCCTGCGGGCTAAGCATCAATTTCGTGTTGCAGCTTTTCAATATCATCTAATATGCGCATAAATTTTTGCCCAAATTCGGTCACTTGGTATTCTACTCTCGGTGGAATTTCAGGGTAATTAATTTTATTCAAAATGCCAAATTCGATGTTTTTTTTCAAACATTGATTGAGCACTTTGGTGCTGAGCCCTTCAACTGATTTTACCATTTCACCGGGACGGTTAATGTTATTGGCTAATAGCTGATACACAGTTAATGACCATTTACAGCCGTAAATGGTTTCGACCATACGGGCACTTTTTTCTGGGGCAGACTTTCGCAGAAATAATTTTTCTTTTGTATTCATTAATATGTACCTAAAAGTACCTATAGGACTTAATTGTACTTACTATTCAATTGGATAGTTTGCCAATAAGCTTAACACACTTACTCTTTTATTAGGTGTGCTCAAATGACGAATTCAACTCAAACAACAGCGCTGATTATTGGCGGCACAAGCGGTATCGGTTTTGAAACCGCCAAGCAACTCGTGTCGCAAGGTGTTGATACCATTATCGTTGGCAATAAAACCGATAAACTCAATGCTGCAGTGGCGCAACTGTCTTCGTTGGGGAGTGTCAGTGGGTTTCAAGCCAATTTATATGACCCGCAAGATCTCAGCCGTTTGATCAATATGATCAATTCCATGGATCATAAAATCGATCATTTAGTGAATGCTGCAGGCTATTTTAATCCTAAGCCGTTTTTAGATCATCAAATGAGTGATTACGATATTTACATGGAGCTTAACAAAGCCATTTTTGTGATTTCACAAGCGGTAGCCAGAAACATGATTAAACATCATGGCGGTAGCATAGTGAACATTGGTTCTATGTGGGCTAAACAAGCCATTAAAGCCACACCGTCAAGCGCATATTCTATGGCCAAAGCAGGATTACATGCGTTAACTCAGCACATGGCAATGGAACTAGCGGATCATAATATTCGTGTTAATGCGGTATCGCCAGCTGTTGTTAGCACGCCAATTTATCAAGCTTTTATCGAACCGCAAGATATGGCTAGTGTGCTCGACAGTTTCAATCCATTCCATCCCATTGGCCGAGTAGGTAGTCCGACCGATGTAGCAAATAGCATAGTATTTTTGTTATCAGATAAAGCCGCTTGGGTGACTGGCGCGGTATGGGATGTAGATGGTGGCGTGATGGCTGGCCGTAACTAACATTTTGCTTACAATAGAGCATTGCCTATTTGAAATATGAATGTTTGGGGGGCGATCTTGGTCGCTCCTTGTTACTCGCTAACTTACATCCAATAACATTACATCCGATAACTTTAGATTAAATCACACTTAATAAGCGTTAATATTTCATTCTATAAATCGCTCTAACACGTTAAGCTATAGATAAATAAGTGATGTGAGCGGCGTGATGAAGTTAGTTAACATTAATAAAAGCCAGTATCGTTCGGTTAATAATCAAGTGCAGATAGGTTTAGTGGCAACGCTGGCTATTTTGTCAGTAATATTGGGTCAGTTGATGATCTATTTTTTTGGCGTTAAGCCATTACCCGGTGCAGAGGCTACTGGCAATTTTCATCTTAATTTTACTGGGGTGATTTTGGCGTTAATGGTGTGCGTATTTTTAATACGTAACCTGCGTTCAAAACCGAAATTTTATGAAGTGTATTATGTGTGGCAACTGAAACAGTTGCAGAACAAAATTTACCGCAAGCTTAAATCGATTCAACTAGCCGCCAAAGACAATAACCGTGATGCATTAGTCATCCTCAGTTTTTATTATCAAAGCTTAGCGCTAGTGTATGAGTTAGATAACAACACCTTAACTATTTCAAACGTCAATAATGAGTTAGATAAACTACAGAAATGCATTGATGCGGCTGGTATTTCTGTTGATGCTGATGAGTTTACTCCCGACATGCTACAAGCCTTTTAGACCATCATCTGTTGATAACTTTTTTGCTAGCGTTATAGCGTGGTTTTCAGCGGATGCCATCAATTCTTACCTTAAATAAGGAGCCATGATGTCAATATTGGCAGATATTCCTTTTTCATTACTCGAACTCGCTCCGATGCGCGAAGATGCCAACGTCACTGAAACGTTACAAGGTAGCCTGCGTTATGCCCAACATGCCGAAAATGTTGGTATTAATCGTTTTTGGTTGGCTGAACATCACAATATGCCAGGCATTATATGTTCGGCAACCTCGATATTAATTGGCTATATTGCAGGTGGAACTCAACGTATTCGTGTTGGCGCTGGCGGGATCATGTTACCTAATCATGCCCCCTTAGTGGTTGCAGAGCAGTTTGGCACCTTGGCCAGCCTGTATCCCAACCGTATCGATTTAGGCTTAGGTCGCGCACCCGGTAGCGACCAAGTGACGAGTCGCGCATTGAATCGTGATGATAGCCGAGCAGAGCATTTCCCAGAAGAAGTGAGCGAACTGCAATCATTATTAGGTCCGCGAGCGCAGCGTCAGCAAGCTGCCTCCGCCCAAGTGAGAGCGATTCCGGGCGAAGACACTAATGTGCCCATTTGGTTATTAGGTTCAAGTTTGTTTAGCGCTCAGTTGGCTGCTAAACGTGGATTGCCGTATGTATTTGCAGGCCACTTTGCGCCGCGTTTTTTACATGATGCAGTAGCGCTTTATCGACGTGAATTTATCCCTTCGGCGGTATTGAGCAAGCCTTATGTTATGTTGGGATTACCTTTGGTCGCCGCCCCAACAGATGCTGAAGCAGAGCACCTTAGTACTAGCTCGAAACAACGTATTTTGGCGTTAATTCGTGGCAATGAAATGTGGCTTAAACCGCCTGTCGATAGTATGGATGGGTTGTGGAGCGAGCAAGAGAAAAGCTACGTCGATAACTTTTTAAGTTTGTCGGTTTGTGGCGGACCAGCAACGATTAAACATCGACTTGAAGTGATTGTCCAACAGCTAGGCGTTGATGAGCTTATGTTTACCAATGATTTATATGACAGTGAACATCGTTTACGCGCCTTAAATATTTTAATGAGCGTGAAACAATAAGTTTCCATAATAACGGTAACGATAACATCCACAAATATGATTAAGCGTTCACAACTAGTGAGCGTTTTTTTGTGTAATAACAAACCTGTGTTCATTGATATTCATAAAGTGGGCACGGGTGCTCTCTAACATGGGTAGTGGCTATTTGGGTTGCCTTGTAATGTTGAATTAATTGATTCATATTAAGTTAATCAATGACTACACGGAATGTTGCCAATGCCTATGCTGAGCGTTAATCGTTTATGCCACCCGAACCTTGTCTTATTACTATGCACTGTTTTACTTAGTGCTTGCTCTGCCAATTCAGAAAATAGCCAAAACGCTTACCATTTACCGCAGTTTAATCAAGCTCTGATTCATTCCACTTCTGCCGAAAATGTGCCTGAGATTGCCAGTCTGACTTATCTCTCCGAAATACAGCGACAAGAATTAGCTGGGTTTACCGCCAGAGATAACATTAAAGCACTGCCCAATCGCTTAAAAGTGTCTGAGTTTATTAACCATAAAATGACTAATTTCAATTATGAAGGGAAAAATTATACCAGTACTGAGTCATGGAGTAATCAGTCTGGCAATTGTATGGCATTGGCATTGCTGACCTATTCAGTCGCAAAAGAATTGAATGTATATCCGGTATTTCAAGTGGTTCATGCCGCGCCAATATTGACCAATATCACCTCCGATATTCTTGTCACATCAGACCATGTACGCACATTTTTGTATGATGAAAAACCGAGTGGGCATTTTCTTAGTGGCGGTATTGCTACTGTGATTGATTATTTTCCAGATCGTTTTGATCGCACCGGTGAAATCGTCTCAGAATCTAAATTTTTAGCGATGTTTTATCGTAATTTAGCGGCCGATGCCATGCTAGAAAAGCAGTATGAATTTGCTTTTATCTTACTTGAGCAAGGGCTAAAGCTAGCGCCAGATTATGATGCTTTGATTAATATGATGGCCATTACTCATCGCCGTTTAGGTGACGAACAGACAGCCGAAAAACTCTACCTATATGCCCTTGATATTAAGCCGAATTCCTTGGCAGTATTAAGTAATTACCGCTTATTACTGGAATTACAAAGCAGAACTGCTGAAGCAAAAAAGATCGACCAATACTTGTTGTCGCTTGAGTCGAGTAACCCATACAGCTACTACAGTTTGGGTATTGAGGCATTGGAATTCAAAGACTATAAAACCACCGTCATCTTCTTAGAAAAGTTTATCGATAACGCGCCTTATTTCCATCCGGCTTATTTTGCGCTAGCCAGAGCTCAATTGGGTCTAGGTAATACAAAAAAGGCTCAGGAAATATTAAAAAAAGCGATTGAACTAACTGATATGCCAGACAGTAAAAAGCACTATTTAGCCAAATTAGATATGTTAAAAAAAGAGCCTGATTAAGTGTTGATGGTTCATTAAACTGTCGTTGTTCACCAGGATGATGACCTTTGACAACAAGCACAAAAAAACCAAGACAGATGTCTTGGTTTTTTGTTTGTAAGTCAGTAAAACTGGTTTACAAAAAGCTTAAATCGCTTGACCGTTTACGGTTAATTTTACATCGATGTTGCCACGTACTGCGTTTGAATATGGGCAAACTTGGTGGGCTGTTTTCACTAACTGTTCAGCTTCTGCTTGGTCGAGTTCAAGTTCAACTGCTAGCGCTACTGTTAATGCAAAACCACCATTGTCATTGGCACCGATACCGACAGTTGCTGTAGTTGGAGCTGCCTTGATAGCGACTTTACTTTGGCTGGCTACATGCAGAATCGCGTTAGAAAAACATGCGGCATAACCGGCAGCAAATAACTGTTCTGGATTAGTAAACTCACCACTGCCACCCATTTCTTTTGGGTAACTTAATTGTAAATCTACTTTTTTATCGTCGGTAGAAACTTGGCCATTACGGCCTGCTAATGCTGTTGCTGAAGTGGTATATAGTGCTTTCATAGTAAACCTCGTGTAAAAGTTAGTTAATTTAAGTTGTGCACAATCTAATTGTGTTTACTATAACTAAGCCGACAATAATTTGCAACTACATTGTGCGCAATTTAATTTTTGTTGTTGTGTTATTATTTAACAATCACTGTCTAAAAATCACTATCCGATGGTTGTAAACCTTAGCCTTACTTTGGTATCAATATGATTAGCTTGTCATTCTTCTGTCACCTTTATGTCATCATTAGCTCTCACAATAGCCACTCATTAGACCTCTTAGGCAGTGCTAAGCATCGCCACATAATATGCGAACGATAAAAAATAAGGATAGGCTATGAAACGGTTTGTAACTCGTCGTGACTTTTTGGCTATGTCAGCTAAAGGTGCTGGGGCAGTAGTGGTGTCTTATGGATTAATGGGCTGTAGCAGTGATGATGACGATGTCGTATCGGGTCAATTTTTACAAGGTGTTGCCAGTGGCGACCCTGCTGCAGATGCGGTGATTTTATGGACTCGCGTTACGCCTGATGTTGAAGGTGATATTACTGTGTCATGGGAAGTCGCCACTGACAGCAACTTTAGTCAAGTAGTCACAAACGGCCAAACGGTGACGAATAAAAACCGTGACTATACCGTTAAAGTTGACGCTGTCGGACTTGAAGCGGGTCAGCAGTATTACTATCGTTTTAAAGCGGGTGAAACGGTATCGGAAATGGGGCAAACACGTACATTACCTGAAGGTAGCGTAGCGTCAGTTAAGTTGGCGGTAATGTCATGCGCTAATTTCCCTGCTGGTTATTTTAATGTGTATGAAATGGCTGCACAGCAAAATGATTTGGACGCTGTAGTGCACTTAGGCGATTATTTATATGAGTATGCTCGTGGTGAATACGCCAGTGAACATGCTGTCGAGCTTGGGCGTGAAGTGTTGCCAGCCGGTGAATTATTTTTATTAGACGACTACCGCACCCGTTACAGTCAATATCGTAGTGATGCGAGCTTACAAAAGCTACATGCCAAAGTACCATTTATTACCGTGTGGGATGACCATGAAGTGGCCAATGATACCTGGAAAGACGGTGCTGAAAATCATAATGATGGTGAAGGTGATTTTGATCAACGCAAACAAGCCGCACTACAGGCGTACTTTGAATGGCTGCCAATTCGTCCATGGAGTGAAGGTAATCATGAAGAAATTTACAGAAGCTTTAATTACGGTAACTTGGTTGATTTGCACATGCTCGATACTCGGGTATTGGCTCGCGATAAACAATTAGAATATAGCCAATATATTGATGCGACCACAGGTGCATTTAACAGCAGCACATTTCTCGCGGATGTAACCGATACTAACCGCACCCTGTTAGGCCAGACTCAACTATTGTGGTTACAACAAACTTTGTTGCAGTCTACTGCTAAGTGGCAAGTATTAGGTCAACAAGTGTTAATGGGCAAAATGTTAATGCCTGCTGCTATTGCGACTCAGCAAATGAGTATTCCGCAGTTTGCTGAGCTTGCCGGATTAGCTCAGCTAGCGGGCCGTGCTCAAGCTAGCGATCCAACGTTAACCGCAGAAGAGTTAGCTTACTTACAAGCGAATCAAGCCAAGCTGACGCCAGAGGTGATTGCATTACTACAGCTGCCCGCAATTCCATACAACTTAGATGCGTGGGATGGTTACGCCTACGAGCGCGAAGTGATTTTAGCGACGGCAAAGTCGTTACAACATAACTTGGTGGTGATTGCCGGTGATACCCATAATGCATGGGCCAGCGATTTAACCGATAGTGGTGGCGATATTGTCGGGATAGAGTTTGCCACCAGTTCGGTATCATCCCCAGGTCTTGAGTATTACTTAGGCTTGTCTGATGCTGAAATGCCAGCAACTGAAGCAGCAATAGTCGGTTTGATCGCCGATCTTAAATACGCTAATTTGAAAGATCGCGGCTATTTATTACTGACATTTACTGAAAATGAAGTTCGCAGTGATTGGCAATATGTTGATACGATTTTAGATAAGACATTTGTTCAGTTAGACGCCCGTGGTTACAGTGCCACCAGTACCGCTGGTAGCCCTAACGTCACGCCGGTGTCGTAATCAGCTGATGTGAATTCGCAGATATAATTCAGCCACCGTGAAGGTGGCTGAATGATTTATATAAGCGGCATATCGCTTAGCTAAACCTATGGCTAATCAATAGTTAATCTATGGTTCATCAATAGCTAATCTATGGTTAGCACGACAATTTTTAACGGATGGTTATCATCAAATGCGGGGAAGTCTGGGTGGCAATCTAACCACTGAGTCGCGGTGACTTTACGGCCCTGCTTTTCTACGCAGCGGACTAGGCTGTCGTACCATGCTTGGCGCTCAACTTTAGCGACATTATTACAACAGACAATTTTACCGCCGACTTTGGTGGTTAATACTGCAGGTTTAAATAAGCCTTGGTAATCATTGACTAAGTCGACAATACCAAAGGCGCTTTTAGCAAACCGTGGTGGATCTAAAAACACTAAATCGAACTGAGTCACACGCAGTTTAGGGTATTTCGGCAGTTTTTGATTACGACGACCGCCAATAGGCAAACCCGCTAATTGACGCAGTGCCGGAAACGCATCACTTTGAACAAATTCACACACATCGGTGACATTGTTTAGCTCGGCATTTTTTTGCCCCGCCGCTAATGCAAATGATGAAAAGTCGACATTCATGACTTTACGAGCACCGCCCATCGCAGCAGCAGTACCAATACCACAAGTGTATGAAAACAAGTTAAGAACACTCATATCTTGGCTGTTAGCGCGCACATATTCACGCCCAATACGCATGTCTAAAAATAGCAGCGGATCTTGACCTTCATGGCGTAGCTTGGAGGTAAAAGCGATGCCATTTTCATGGATAACTTGTTCTGATTGCGAGTAGTCTTGGGCTTCATTTTCGGCATGATTGACCACACGAGAATGGCTGCCAGAGCGATCGTTGTAAACGATATGGTAGTCCGCGTGAGCAGTCAGTAAGCTTGATATGTCTTCAAGTTGCTGAGCCGATAAGGTTTGGTGAAAAGTTTGAATCAGCCATGCATCGCCGTAACGGTCAATGTTAAGGCCATTTTCACCTTCCACGGTGCCGTGAAAAACCCGATAACAATCAGTATTATCTTTGGCAGCTTGCTCAAAAAAAGTGGCACGCTTGGCTAAAGCATCGGCTAAAACAGCTTGAATGGACATGAGGGCTCATTAAATGGTGTGGCTATTGGCGCGGATTATAGCAAACATTCTAACTTAGTGAAGTTGCAGTACAGACTATTAGGCGTCGCAATTAATCTGGTAGATGCACCTTAAAGGTTTTGTCGGCAATAATTTTGCCATTTAACTCCAGCGTCATCCGCCAGTTACCGACCTTATTAGTGATCGGTGCCCAGATGCAATCACCCAGATAAAAGCGCCAATCATTTTCTTTGATAAATATCTCATCATCAAACGGTGGGCTAACATTACCGTCGTCATCGGTAATGTTAGGGTGGTAAATACAATAAGTGAGTACTTGGTTTTTAGCCTTTTTGATGCGCGTGATAAAGCCAAATTCGGTGTCGATAATCGCAGGTACATGTATCGTTGCCTGCAACAAGCGCGGCAAGTCATCGCTTTGATTGTCCCATTGGCTGAATATGCCACTGTAAATAATGCTCACGTCCGCTTTTAACTTACTCAAGGGCTATCCCTTTATAGAATGATATTTAGTGTTTATCGCTCAAGTGCTTAATCGCCGCTTGCAGAGCAAAATCATAACCTTGTGCGCCTAGGCCACAAATTACTCCTAGGGCTTTATCTGAAAAGTACGAATGGTGCCTAAAAGGTTCGCGGGCATGTACGTTAGATAAATGTACTTCAATAAACGGAATCGCTACCCCAAGTATGGCATCACGCAAAGCAACACTGGTGTGCGTAAAGGCTGCTGGATTGATAATAATAAATTGAGCGTCGGTAGCATGAATTGCATCAATCAATTGATACTCGGCATTGGACTGAATATGTTCAAGCGTAACGCCTGCCTGAGTCGCATTGCGAGTTAATTCATCCACAATAGTGCTGAGTGTTTGGTGACCATAATGTCCGGGTTCGCGACGGCCTAATAGATTGAGATTAGGACCGTTGATCAATAAAACTTTTGCTGTTTGGCTCATGATGGTTCCTATAAAAATCGCAAGATAAGTCGGCTTAATATGCAGCACAAAAGAGGGTTCAACAAGCATTCTTACCGAAGACGGTTATCAGGTAAACCAAAAAATGCTCAACTAGGGTAAGACCTTAGTCATTGAGTGATGGCGGATTCACTTTTTTGCTAGTAATTTGCTAGCGACTTACTAATGATTTACTAATTACTTATTAATAATCAGATTTATTTTGGCGCATCGCTTTAGTGGCACCACGTTGTTTTTTGGTTTCAATGCGTCGTTTTTGGCTGCCTTTTGTCGCCTTGGTTGGTATACGGGCTTTTTGTAGTATGCCGACGCTTCTTACCAGTTCAATAAATTGTTCCAGTGCGGTTTGGCGGTTAAAGTCCTGGCTGCGTGATTGTTGGCATTTTATTATAACTTTGCCACTTTTGGTAATACGGTGATCGGCTTTTTCAAGCAGCTTTTGTTGGTAGAACTCGGGTAAAGAAGATGAGGCAATATCAAAGCTGAGTTGCGCTGCGGTTGATACTTTATTGATGTGCTGGCCACCCGCACCACTTGAACGGACAAACTGCCATTCAATTTCGTTATCTTGCAATATGACGCGCTGAGTTATTTGTATCATTCGGTTGTCGTGTTCCCCTTAATTAACGGTCATAAACCTATAACGCTGCTTACTGTTTTTTAAGCGGCATGTTTATGTGCTGTAGTTACATTCTACCGCAGTCTGGGAAACTTTTCAGGGTTGTCTGCTGTGGCATGGATTGCGATAAGTGAATTGACCTTAGCGTGGGGATTGAATTAAAAAGCCTGACTGGCCTCAGAGTTATGACATATTTAATGAAATAACCAGAATAGTTTTGTTATCATGAGCGCCATTGTCGCTTTACACGATAACATCACCGTATAAAGTCTGTTCTATGGCCTAGTTAGAGGGCCGGAGTTGCCGTTATGTTATGTCAAATCCCCGATATCACTAAAGGTGTTATTAGCTTATTTGTCAGTGGCCGTTTATCGGCACAAGATTACCGTACCCGTTTACAGCCCGCCATTAAGAGTTATCGTAAAGACTGGAATCAAGTGTGTCTTTATATTGAAGCCGATGTGTTGTTGGAAGGCTGGGAGTTTGGCTCATTAACCGGTAGCGGAGAAGTTCAGTTACCCGCGTTTGATGCGTTAGTGTTTGTAGGCGGCCCAGATTGGGTGGGTAATTCTGTTAGGCTGATGGGACCCTTTATGCAGGGCGAAGTTGCATGGTTTCCATTAGAGCGTAAACAAGAAGCCATTACTTGGATTGCTAAGCGATCTCTGCGCTAGAGTGGCCTGTAAATAATTTTGTGGCACCTTTTTACTCGGTTATCGCTTATTTATGTCGAACAACGACAGATGATAAGTTCTTCCCAGTAGCTAATTGTCACAAATTACTGCAAAATTCATCTACAAAGGTCAACAGGACCTAGTACTGATTTTATTATTTTAGAAAAGGATAGCTTATGTCATTGTCAAAGTTGTTTGCCGTATCAAGTGCGTTATTGTTAACTCTTAGCTTATCGGCATGTGCTCCTGAAGTGGGTAGTGAAGCTTGGTGTAAGCAAATGAAAGAAAAAGAAAGTGGTGATTGGACTGCCAATGAAGCAGCCGATTACGCCAAGCACTGCGTATTTAAATAATATCGTTTAGGAGTGGGTGGTTGAGTCATACCGTTTTGCCTTTTATGGCTAACATAGCCAAATTATTGATTGCTTTAGTGCTACTGCAATTTGTGGGCGCCAATTTAGGTGCGCATCAATTACATGTGGGCAACAGCAACGAAGAGCAAAATAACCATCCACATCTTCAATTTACTACCGAAGTGATCAGCCTTGCTGAATGTGCCGATTGCGCTTGTGCACTCGATGGTTCATCACTGCATTCGGTTAATGATGAACATCAACATTTTGATACTATTACTGATTTTGAGAAAGTTGATGTGTGTTTAGATTGTCAGTGTCATGGTGGTCATGTGGCACTTGCTAAGCTTAACGATAATGTTGTTAGTGAACATTTTCATGACCTTTTTGCCGATACCAAACTGAACTATTTACCTCCTGAGTCTTTCCCTACTTATCGTCCTCCTATCGTTTAATCCCTTTAAAGCACGTTTTTACTGTTTAGCTTCACCTCTATATTCGCTTTCATTGCGCTAATGAATGCTTTTCTGCATTCCATTATGGCGTGATATCTCGCTTGTAATGACGGTGGCTAAGCCTATTTCCGTTGATATTTATTGTCGACGGTCTAGATTGTTTTTAGGATTAACCATGAAAGTCAAATCAGTCCAAGTACTACCTTTATTGGCAGCGTTGAATGCCAACGCTATGTTGAGTCATTTTGTGAATCATTTTGTGAATCGTTTTGTGAATCATGCTCAGTTAAATATTCTGCCAGGCACTCAGCCCATCTCTCTGCCAAGCATTCGACAATATGACCGCATGAACTCCAGCGTTTCGCGAGCATTATTGTTCAGTGTAGCGCTATTGCTATCATTATTTGCACTGTTTAGTTCGGCTGTACAAGCCAGCAATGAATCAACAGAGGCGGTTCATCAAGAGTCGTTGTTAACCTTAAGTGCTGAGCAGCGCCAACTCGCGGGAGTGGAAGTGGCACAGTTAAGTGCGACCGCGTTTAATTTACAGGCCGTTGCCACCGCTCAGCTGGTTGTAGATAAAGACAAAACTATCACCATAGCGCCGCAATTAGATATGCAGGTGCTTAAGCGCCATGTGGTGCCAGGACAACAGGTGCAAAAAGGCCAACCATTATTGACTATCGGCGGGGCAGATATTGCTGCGGCGCAAGCTGACTACGTTAATGCAGCAACGGAGTGGGATCGTATAAAGCGCATGAGCAAAGGAACGATTAGTGCTAGTCAGCGGATGCAAACTGAGGTCAATGCAGAGCTTAAACGTGCCATTTTACAGTCGGTAATGATGTCCAAACAACAGATAGCCGAGCTAGCAACGTCGCCAAGTTCAATTGGTCAGTTTCAGTTGTTGGCTCCTATAAATGGTCGGGTTCAGCAAGATATTGCCACCGTAGGACAAGTGCTAACCGCGGGCACACCTTTGATGCAACTAACCGATGAATCGTATTTGTGGGTGGAGGCTGAACTGACGCCATTACAAGCAGATCAAGTCAATATGGGCACCGATGTTTTAGTACGAGTGGGAAGCCGTACTCGAGAGGGTGTCATTATTGGGCGTTCGCATGAAATTAACTCGCAAACCCGCACAGAGCAAGTGTTGGTGCGGATGGCAAACCCTGGTCATGACTTACATGCTGGCGAGTTTGCCGAATTATACCTAGCAGCAAATCAAGGGGCTGAGCCGCTTGGATTTATTGTGCCAGATGCAGCGCTAACACGCAGTGGTGACGGTGACTGGCAGGTGTTCATAGAACAAGATGGTGGATTTAGTGCTGTAGAAGTTTCTGTGGTGGAGCGCCAACGCGGACTGAGTTTTATTCGTGGTTTAGTTCCACAAACTCGCGTTGTTGTATCTGGTGCGTTTTTCTTAGCATCTGAGCAAGCTAAATCTGGCTTTGATATCCATAACCACTAAGCGCTAAGGCATCATAATGTTATATAAATTAATTGAGATTGCCGTTGAAAAGCGGTTATTGGTGTTAATTGGATTACTGGCGACGGTGGTGGCATCGGTATTCATGCTGCCAAAACTAAATTTAGATGCGTTTCCAGATGTTACCAATGTGCAGGTGACCATTAATACTGAAGCGGAAGGGTTGGCGGCAGAAGAGGTCGAGAAGCTGATTAGCTATCCTGTCGAATCGGCAATGTATGCATTACCGGCGGTGACCGAGGTGCGTTCATTATCACGTACTGGCTTGTCGCTAGTGACCGTGGTGTTTGCCGAAGGTACTGATATTTATTTTGCTCGTCAGCAAGTTTTTGAACAACTGCAAGCTGCAAAAGAGTCGATTCCTGCGGGTGTTGGCACCCCTGAAATCGGCCCAAACACTTCAGGTTTAGGGCAAATTTATCAATACATTTTACGGGCCGAGCCCGAAACCAATATCAGCGCATCTGAGCTGCGTAGCTTAAATGACTATTTAGTGAAGCTGATATTAATGCCTGTGAGTGGCGTGACTGAAGTGCTTTCATTTGGCGGCGAGGTGTTGCAATACCAAGTGCAAGTTGACCCTAATAAACTGCGCAGTTATGGCTTGTCGATGAGCCAAGTTAGCCAAGCATTGGAAAGTAATAACCGTAATGCTGGTGGTTGGTTTATGGACCAAGGCCAGGAGCAATTAGTGGTTCGTGGTTATGGTTTGTTGCCCGCTGGCGACGCAGGCTTACAAGCCATTGCCGACATCCCGTTAACCGAAATCAATGGCACGCCAATACGAGTGGCCGACATTGCTAATGTGGCTTTTGGTAGCGAAATAAGAGTCGGTGCAGTGACCATGTCGCGCAGGCAGGCAGCGGCTAATGGCTCGTCGTCCGATGTACAAGCGCTAGGTGAAGTGGTTGCAGGCGTTGTGCTTAAACGCATGGGCGCCAATACCAAAGCCACTATTGATGACATCAATTCACGTATTAGTTTAATTGAACAATCCTTGCCAAAAGGAGTGTCATTTGAGGTGTTTTACGACCAAGCGGATTTAGTCGATAAAGCGGTCACGACTGTGGTTGAAGCGCTATTGATGGCCTTTGGATTTATCGTGATTATTTTGGCGTTATTTCTGGTCAATATACGGGCGACATTGTTGGTATTACTGTCGATCCCAGTGTCGATCGGGATCGCACTACTGATCATGTCTTACTACGGCATGTCAGCCAATTTAATGTCTTTAGGTGGCCTTGCTGTTGCGATTGGTATGTTAGTTGATGGTTCAGTGGTGATGGTCGAAAACATCTTTAAACATGTTAGCGGCGAAAATGGCGCCAACCAATCTGCTGATGTTCATTTTGATAGTGATGTTGATAGTGATGTTGATAGTGATGTTGATAGCGAATCTGATGCACAAACCCAAAGCATGGCGATTAGGATCATGCTGGCGGCAAAAGAGGTGTGCAGCCCTATCTTCTTTGCAACAGCGATTATCATCGTAGTATTTATGCCGTTATTTGCCCTTGAAGGCGTAGAAGGGAAATTATTTCAACCTATGGCCGTGAGCATTATTCTCGCCATGATGGCGGCATTAGTGGTGGCGTTATTTGCGGTGCCTGCATTGGCGGTATTTCTATTTAAACGCGGTATTGTGGTGCGTCAAAGCAAGGTGTTGGCACCCATTGACGCAGTCTATCGACGAGTACTGACACTGGTGCTATCAAGCCCTAAATCAGTGATGTTAGCGGCAGTTGTTTTGTTTGCTGCAAGCATGCTGTTATTGCCAAAGTTGGGCACTGAATTTGTGCCTGAATTAGAAGAGGGCACCATCAACTTACGGGTGACATTGGCGCCTACAGCCAGTTTGGCTACTTCGGTTAACGTTGCGCCTAAAATTGAAGCCATGCTGCTGGAGTTTCCTGAGGTGGAATATGCGTTAAGTCGAATCGGGGCACCCGAACTTGGCGGCGACCCTGAGCCTGTGAGTAATATTGAAATATATATTGGTCTTAAACCGATAGCGCAATGGACATCGGCAAGCAATCGCTTTGAGCTACAGCGCTTGATGGAGCAACGGCTAGCGATATTCCCAGGATTATTGTTAACCTTCTCACAACCGATAGCGACCCGAGTCGATGAGTTGTTATCGGGTGTTAAAGCGCAGTTAGCGATTAAGATATTTGGCCCCGATTTGAGCATCTTGTCGGAAAAAGGTCAGGTGTTAACCGATTTAGTCGCTGCCATTCCTGGGGCGGTTGATGTGTCGCTAGAGCAAGTCAGCGGTGAAGCTCAGTTAGTGGTTCGACCTAAACGTGAAGTCCTTGCTCGCTATGGTATTAGCGTCGATGAAGTCATGAGTTTAGTCACTCAAGGTATTGGTGGTGCCAGTGCTGGCCAAGTGATTGATGGTAATGCCCGTTATGACATTAACCTGCGATTAGCTGCGCAATATCGTAATGCGCCAGATGCGATTGAAGACTTGCTACTCAGTGGTGCTAATGGCGCTATTGTACGTTTGGGCGATCTCGCTGATGTGGTGATTGAAATGGCACCGCCGAATATTCGTCGTGACGATGTACAGCGCCGAGTGGTGGTGCAGGCTAATGTATCGGGGCGTGACATGGGTTCGGTGGTCAACGATATTTATGCCATTGTGCCGCAAGCGGAGTTACCTGCGGGCTATACGGTTGTGGTGGGCGGCCAATATGAAAACCAGCAACGGGCGCAACAAAAGCTAATGTTGGTGGTGCCCATTTCTATCGCACTTATTGGCTTATTGTTGTATTTCTCGTTTGGTTCACTCAAACAAGTGGCATTGATAATGGCTAACGTACCATTGGCATTAATCGGCGGCGTGGTGGCTTTATATGTCACTGGCACCTATTTGTCGGTGCCCAGTTCAATCGGCTTTATCACCTTGTTTGGTGTTGCGGTGTTGAATGGTGTGGTGCTGGTGGACTCGATTAACCAGCGCAGACAATCATCAGATGAAAGCCTGTACGACAGTGTTTATCAAGGCACGGTAGGGCGGTTACGTCCGGTGTTAATGACGGCACTCACCTCTGCATTGGGGCTGATCCCTATCTTGTTATCATCTGGTGTGGGCAGTGAAATTCAACAACCATTAGCGGTGGTGATCATTGGCGGCTTGTTTAGCTCAACTGCTTTGACTTTACTGGTGTTGCCGACGGTTTATCAGTGGTTGTATCGAGATAAGTTATCATCGAGATAAAGCCAATTAGCTAAATAACATTTCAATTTTAAGCCTAATTATCTGATTAGGCTTTTTCATTTTTATTCGTAAATCGCTCGAAAATAAACCTTGCTTATTTAGGATTACAGTTGTAATTTAAATAAGGAGATTACATCTGTAATCCATTTATAATCTAATAAGTTCTAACAACAAATGAGCGGTATCGCATGAAAGAAATCAGCAATAGTGAATTAGTCGTGTTGCAACAACTTTGGCAGCAGTCGCCATTGACCTCGAGTGAAGTGGTTGATGCATTAGAACAAAGCCATGACATGCATGAGAAAACGGTTAAAACCTTGCTTAATCGTTTAGTCAAAAAACAAGCCGTCAGTTTTGAAAAACAAGGTCGGGTTTACCATTACTCACCATTAATTGCTCAGCAAGACTATACCGTTAAAGAGTCGCTTTCTTTTGTGGACCGCATGTTTGCTGGCAAGTTAACCCCATTGGTTGCCGGTTTTGCGCAAAAGAACAAGCTGTCGGCAGAAGATGTCGCCGAACTGCAAACCTTACTTGATGATTGGCAAAAGGAACAAAAGTGATGATTACTTGGTTTATGGAACAAACCATCTCATTGAGCGTGGTGTGTTTAGTATTACTGGTATTGCACCGGTTTATATTGTCTAGAGTTGGGGCGCACTATACCTATTTTATGTGGATATCAGTGCCACTATTAATCATTGCCGATTTACTGCAAATAATATTACCGCACACCGTTAACTGGTTTGGCAGTAATAATACTGCCTCAATCATCCAGCAATATTATGTGTTTGCTAGCGATACCGCTGCGTTGTCGGCAGGCTTACTTGACCTGTTATACCTGCCTTACCTCTACGGTGCAGTTATCACGTTATTGGTCGCTAATATCGTGCTGGAATATGGCTATCTACAACGGTTAATCCAGCATGGACGTCAGCTAGATATTCCTTCTGTAAAGCTTAACGTATTAGTCCATCCAGATATTGAATCACCTATGCTCGCTGGGTTTATTACCCCCAGTATTTTAGTCCCTAATAGTTTTATGTTACTCGATGAAAGCCAGCAGCAAGCCATTATTCAGCACGAGGTGTATCACTATCAACGTGGTGATTTATGGGCAAATGCCTTGGCTTATGGATTAACCGTATTGTTTTGGTTCAATCCGCTGATGTGGCTGAGCTACCGCCGATTTAGACAAGATCAAGAATTGTCATGTGATGCACAAGTCACTGCCGATATGAAAGCCCAAGCTAAAATTGCCTATAGCAGAACACTATTGGCCTATTCACAGCATGCGCCGTTGAGCATGTTACACACCCATTATGGGGATAAAACCATCTTAAAAGAGAGGATCTTACAGATGAAAAAGCAACATGGAAAAAGCACCTTAGCATTAATTGGAATGACATTGGCTATTGGTGTTAGTGCCTTTATGTTTAATCAGCAGGTATTTGCAGGCAATAATCTCAGCATTGAAAACAAAACCGACTCTATGGCAATGCCTGTGATAAGAATTGAGCCTAGCTATCCAATTGATGCCGCTAAAGAAGGGCTTAATGGCTATGTGCAAATGTCATTTGATATCAGTCCAAATGGCAGTGTGAACAATGTGAGAGTGACCAAGTCGTCGCCGAAACAAGTGTTTGATGCATCGGCGGTTGCGGCGCTTGAACAATGGAAGTATCAACCCTCTGCAACTGGGTTTAAAGACCTACAAGTACAGTTAGACTAAGTGATCCATCAACCTGATAAATCAGTTGAGAGAATCACTGTAAAATAACCTATATCAAAGATACTGAAAATGATTCAATGCCTCATTGTTATGGGGCATTGAATCATTTTTATAGATCAGGATTTTTGGGCTGCAGTTTTAGGCCTAGTTTATTGGCTAGCGGTTCAATTGCGGCGCCTTGAACAATGACCGAAATCAGTACAATGAAAAACACCATGTGGATCATTTCACGCGACCCCTCTACTCCTGCCGCAGCGGGAATAAGCGCAAAGACAATTGGCGTAGCACCTTTTAATCCGATCATAGAAACAAACAAACGTTTGCGCCAATTAGCTTGTTTAAATGGCAAGTAACACAGCTGCACAGCCAGTGGGCGCGCGACAACAATAAGCAATATAGCCGGGAGCAATGATGCCATGAACACCGGCATTAATTGCTGCGGGAATATCTGTAAGCCTAAAATGATGAACATTAATGACTGCGCTAACCACGATATACCATTAAAGAAATGCTTACTGACTTCAGCGCCCTTCTTTAAATAGTTGCCGATGATCACCCCAGCAATATAAACCGCAATAAGTTCGTTACCACCTAAGATTTCGGTACTTGATACTGTAATGGCAAAGCTGGCCAAAATAAAAACAGGAATAAGTCCGAATTCAGGCAGTTTAATGTTATTAAGTGCCCAAACGGCTAATTTACCCATTATTAACCCAACGACAGCCCCAACACCAATTTGCTGGCCGAGACTCGATATCACTGAAAGTGCTGTGGGTGCGCCGTTGGCACTATTGATAATAAAGTCGGTTAACATCACCACCATTAACAAGGCTACAGGGTCGTTGGTAGCTGATTCGAATTCTAAAATGGTGCCCGTACCGTGTTTTAATTTAAGTTTTTTCGACTCTAAAATAGAGAATACGGCCGCAGCATCAGTAGACGACACTACCGCGGCGAACAACATGCAAGTAATAAGGTTAAAGTCGAGTAACGCATTAAGGATAAAGCCAAAAATAATGGTAGTGAATATCACCCCAGCAGTGGATAACATGCCACCTTCTTTCCAAGAAAACTTAATGTGTTTCATTGGCGTATTTAGGCCACCGACAAATACTATGGTGTTTAATGCTAAGGTGCCGATAACTGAAGTCAGTTGCAGGTCGTCGTATACAAAACCAAATTCACCATTGCCAAATGCCAAGCCGACACCCATAAAGATTAATAACGACGGTAAGCCTAATGTTTTAGAAGGGTGATGGAGTAAAATGCCAATAGCAATAAGTATGGAGATCCCTAAAATAATAATATCTGGTGGCATATGGGCACTCCTTGTGTGATGAAGATTGTATCAAATGGCTATTTTAGCATTAAAATCGCCTAAACTTACTTTATGAGCATTTATTAATATTTTTTTATATTCTTATAATCAATTTGATCAATGTCATTACCGTGTGTTTATTAGACTATATAAGTGTAATAAATAGCCACTCGCATTAACCTTTTTTGTTAACACATCTTGCTTAATCATCTTGTTGATAGTGGATGCGACATTTTTAGTTAACAAATTACCTCATTAGTGAGGTGTTAATATTAGCGTAAGCAGTATCACTCGGAGTTAACATGGCCATATTCATTAGCTTGTGGGGCGTAATCACATTCAGTTTTGGCATGTTCATGATGCTGGCTCCAGCGCATTTTGCAGACCAAATTGTTCGTTTTAGCCATCAACGCTATTTCCATTACATTGAAATTATATCTCGGTTAGTTATTGGGACGGTCTTACTGCTCGATACGCATAACACTTCATCACCATTAGTGTTCGAGGTGATAGGTAATTTATTGTTTATTATTGCAATTATTCTTGTTTTTATGACAGAGAAATATCACAAACAGTTTGCCTTATGGTCTGCCTCCTATTGTGTCAAAGCATTTAGACCCGCGGGATTTTGTGCCATCATTTTTGGTTTGTGGACCGTTTATGTTAGCTATTATTAAGTTGATTAGGTCTAAAACGTTATATTTCCGCTTTTTTTGTTAAAAATTTATGCCATTCAAATCTCCTCCTAAGGTGCATAGCCATTGGATTTGCACATTTCTGTCATGTTAATGAAATGTGACTGTCATGTTTACGCAGTCTTTTTGTCATTTTTGCAGGTTAGCTTGTCATCCAGCCAACTAACTCACACGCTTAAATCCGTCTTCGGAGATGACAATGGAACTGAAAAACATTTTTAAACTTACTGCACTTTCTACAGCCCTTGCTGCAACATTAGGGCTCGCTGGTTGTGGTGGTGATATTAATATCAATGCGGGTAGCGATACTGTTACACCTACTACGCCAACAACTCCAACTACACCCACTCAGACAGTACAAGAAAAATCATACAGTGGCTTTGCAACTAAAAGCACCACAATGACAGCCGTTGATGGTAAAGAAGTTTGGGTATTAAAAGGTACGTTAGCTCCTTCTACTGCAGCATCAACGATTACCACGGGTGGCCAAGATGGCGACAAAATAGTGTTAGGTAATGACGTTGTATGGCAGCTTGATGGCGCAGTGATTGCCGGTGGCGATAATGCTAACGCGGTTGAGTTATCAATATTACCTGGCACCAAAATCTTAGGTGGCAGTGATTCTTATTTAGTGGTTAGCCGCGGTTCAAAAATCATGGCTGACGGTACGGCAACAGCGCCAATCGTATTTACGTCTGTTGAAACGGCTTTAGGCCAAGAAGGTAAAGCGGGTCAGTGGGGTGGTTTAGTGTTATTGGGTAATGCGCCAGTAAACACCTGCCCAGATTTAACCAATTGTTCAGCGTCTTTTGAAGTGGGTAACCACAGCTACGGTGGTAATGATACCGAAGACAATTCAGGTTCAATCAAGTATGTACGCGTTGAGTTTGGTGGTTTCAAAATCAATGACACCCAAGAAATGAACGGTATTAGTTTTGCCGGTGTGGGTGCGGGTACTGAAATTGACCACGTACAAGTTCACATGAATAACGATGATGGTTTTGAATTCTGGGGCGGTAATGTTTCAGTAACAAATATCGTACTGACAGAAAACTTTGATGACTCGTTAGATTGGACAAACGGTTGGCAAGGTAGCGCGCAGCACGTTTATATTCGTCAAGCGGACAATGCTTCTAACCGTGGTATTGAAGCCGACAGTAACAGTGACGCAAGTGCTGTACCTATGTCAAAACCAGTGTTAGCCAACTTTACTATTCAGGTTGCTAATGGCACCAACAGTGGTGGTGACGATGCGGAAGGTATTTTATTCCGTAAAGGCACTGGCGTAAATACTTATAACATTCTTGTTAAAGGTGACGTTGATTCTGGCGAATGTTTAGAGGTTAACGACGACAATACCGTTAACAACGCCAACACCGCTGAATTGACGATGCAAAACAGCTTAATTGACTGTGTTGAACCGTTTAAAAGTGCCAAGGCAGATGCTGCAGAAGGCCGTGCTTTAGCGCTAGATGTAGAAGCTTGGTACAACGGTCAAGACGGTAACTTAGTTGCCGCTTCTGATTTAACTGATTACATGCCTAATTCATCATCTGTTGCATTAACGGCTGGTAAGGCTGATTTGGCTAACCTTGATGCGCGTTTGGTTAATGCCAACTATATTGGTGCATTTGATGGCACTAACGACTGGACTAAAGGCTGGACTACAGCTATTCATGACGATGTGACGCCAACGCCAACTGAATTGCCAGTATTAACTTCTTGTCCTGTAGGCACAACAGCTTCAGCAGCGGCAACAGGGTTATATAAAGATGCATCAATCACGTTAATTTGTACCCTTGAAGGCAATGTCTTAAGCAACACGACGCTTCTCGCTGGCCAAAACGTAATGTACAAAATTGATGGCGGTGCAGTAGTAGTAGGTGGTGATAACACAACACCTGCAACATTAGCCATTCAAGCGGGTACTAAGCTATTCGCGACATCTAACAGTTTTATCGCGGTGAGTCGTGGCTCAAAAATTATGGCTCAAGGTAGTGCAACTCACCCAATTGAAATGACCTCTGAAGAAGATGTTATTGCGGGTGCAAGTGGCGAACGTGGTCAATGGGGTGGTTTGGTTATTCTAGGTAATGGTTTAACCAACACATGTCCTGATCATAATGCTTGTTCAGCGTCGTTTGAAGTCGGTGACTTCCCGTACGGTGGTAACAACAATGCTGATAACAGCGGTCAAATCAGCTACGTAGTGATTAAGTATGCTGGCTTTAAAGTGAATGATACTCAAGAAATGAACGGTATCTCATTTGCGGCAGTGGGCAGCGGAACTCAAGTCGACCATATTCAAATTCACGCTAACGGCGACGACGGTGTTGAGTTTTGGGGTGGTGCAGTTAACTTGAAATATGTGTACTTAACAGCCAACTTCGATGACAGCTTAGATTGGACTAACGGTTGGACGGGTAAAGCGCAGTTTGTGTATATCACTCACGAAGACGGTAATGCTAACCGTGGTATCGAAGGTGATAGCCATAAAGGTGCTACGGATACCCCAGTGTCGGCGCCTAAATTAGCTAACTTCACTATTTTACCGGGTACAGATATTGCTAACGCAAGTGGCGATAAAGGTGAAGGTATCTTACTACGTGTTGCTACTGCAGGTGAGTTATACAACGTGCTAGTACAAGGTCGTAAAGGCACTACTGCTGAAACTGAGTCTGGCGAATGTTTAGAGTTAGATGGCTCTTACGCTGGTTTAGTCGACAACGTAAACAACAGCACTTTGACTATGTCGCATTCAATTATCGACTGTAACGAGCCCTTTAAGTACAGCTCTGATAATGCCGCAACAGCAGACGCTGTGAATGTTGAAACCTGGTTCATGGGCCAAGAAGGTAACTCAACAGCAGCAGTGACTATCACTGACGGTATGCCAGCAGCTACAGATACAACGCTACTTGGCAAAGGTAAAGACTTAAGCACAGATGATAGCTTCTTCGAATCAACCAACTTTATTGGTGCATTCGATGGCCAGAATGACTGGCGTCAAGGTTGGGCTTACTTTCCACAGTAATCACCTCGATAACATTAATCTGTGACCTATTAATAGCCGCCCGCAAGGGCGGTTATCTCTGAACCGCATACAGGATAGTTAAGTATGAAAACCAAGCCGAGTTTTACCGTTAATAAGTTAAGCCTTGCCATTATCTCTGTGATTTCTGCGGCGACACTATTAACAGCTACCCCCGTATACTCGCAAGAACCAGCGCCTGTTCGTGATCCTGGTGAAGTGATTCCAATTGAACCGATAGAAGTGATTTCAGTTACTGGGCGTCTACGTAGCTCTGCATCAGAAGCAACTGAAGAACGTCGTGAACAAATTGCTGTAGCCGATATTATGGGCTCAGAACAAATTTCAAGAACCGGTGACGGTGATGCCGCCGCAGCGCTTCGTCGTGTGACAGGTTTAACCTTAAAAGATGGCAAATTCATTTATGTTCGTGGCTTAGGTGAGCGTTATTCAAGTACCTCACTGAATGGCGCGACAGTGCCGTCACCGGATCCAACCCGTAACGTAGTGCCTTTAGATATGTTCCCTGCATCGATCATTGAATCGTTATCGGTGCAAAAGTCTGCCTCAGCCAATTCACCTGCCGCATTTGGTGGTGGGCATGTTGATATTCGCACTAAATCAATTCCGGCCGATTTCTTCTTTAAAGCAAGTGTTGGCGGCCGTTATAACACCAATGACTCAAACGACAGCTACACCTACAACGGGGGGGGCGATGATTGGACCGGCCAAGACGATGGCACTCGCAGCATGCCAAGCAACATTAATAACACCATTAATCAATATGGTGGAATTAGCCCAATTGATATCGTCAGTAATTCTAATGGCGCTATAAATTACCCGGCAGCACAACAAGTTAACCGCGAATTGGCACTAGACATGTACCGCGATATGACGGTGCGCAGCCAAAGTACAGACCCTGCAATGCGCGGCGATATCGCCATTGGTGATCGTTGGGACATTACCGACGACATTATCTTTGGTGCATTGTCAGCCGTGTCTTACAAGAAGCAAGCTGAAAACTACACTAAACGTGAAGTTGAGCTTGATGGTGATAGCAGCCAAGTACAAGTTGAAAACCAGAAAGACATTGTCGGTACTGATTCAATAGTCCAAGTGTCTGGCATGCTTAACTTAGGCTTAGAGATTGGCTACAACCATAAAATCGAAACCTTCACCACTTACCTGCAAGACACTTCCGATGATGTGTCTATGGGGATAGAAGAAACCATCGATACCTTGGGCGAACCAAATGCACTGCAAGTTTACGCCATTGATTACGAAGAACGTTCGCTTATCAGTAACCAAATTAAAGGTCATCATTTTATTGAATATTTGAACGACTCTGAATTTAATTGGAAGTTCTCCGATGCACGTTCTGAGCGTTATGCCCCGAATGAAGTGTCGTATACCTACAACGTGATTTTAGATGAGAGCAATCAATTATTATCACGTAATCTCAATACTCAGGATGCACCCAAGTATGTTTATAGTCGCCTAGAAGATGACAGCCAAAACTATGCTTGGGACTTTATGTACCCCATTAATCTAGACGGTGCAGTGGTTAAACTGACTACCGGCTATGAATACTTTGAGCGTACTCGCGAAAGCTATGCAACTCGCTTAGGGTTTGATGTCGATTTAAGCCCAACTGATGCCAATGGCGCTATTTTAGCGGGTGATTTTGATGAGATTTTCTCTGATAAAAACATTACCGACAATACTTTAGGGCTAGAGCTAAAAGACGCATCAACTGACACTGAAGACTACATTGCCGCCGAGAAAAACGACGCTGCATTTGTGAGCATGGACATCGACTTTGACGATGTTTGGCGGGTATATGCTGGTATTCGTTATGAAGATTTTCGTCGCGTCACGTTGCCTATCGACCCAAATGGTGAAATATCAGATGAAGGTGGTCGTTATCAGTTATCTGACTACGTGATAGCAGAAGACGGTTGGTTCCCATCGTTGTCATTAACCTGGAAACAAACCGACACCACCCAATGGCGTTTTGGCGCGAGTAAAACCATTGTACGACCAGATCTACGTGAAGTGTCACCGGTTCGATTCCAAGACCCCGTTACCGGTTTTGACTTCTTCGGTAACCCAGAGTTAAAGAGTTCAGACATTCTTAACTTAGATTTACGTTGGGAATACTATTCTGATTCAGGCAATAATTTCAGCATGGGCGCATTCTATAAAGATGTAGACGCACCGATTGAACCTATTCAACGTATTTCAGAAGCTGGGCGTCAGCTCAAGTTTTATAACGCGCAGTCGGGCTATGTGTACGGCCTTGAAACCGAGTTCTTACAAGAGCTTGAATTTTTGGGTAGTGATGGCAGCATTTGGGAAGACTTCTTTGTTGCGGGTAACTTAACTCTAGGTGACTCAGAAATCGATATCGCTGCTAACGGCGAAATTGACCCAACTAATAAAACCCGCCGCATGACCGGACATTCACAATGGGTGGCTAACTTACAGTTAAGTTACGACTCGTCTGACAGTTATCACAGTGCCACATTAGTGTATAACGTGTTTGGTGAACGTATTGCTTATGGTGGCCGTGGAGGTTTAGACGATGTATTTGAAAAGCCATTCCATAGCCTTGATTTTACGTATAGTTTCTTCCCGACAGATAGTTTTACGGTAAAAGTAAAAGCGAAAAATATCTTAGGTGAAACTACTGAATACGAACAGCAAGATCTGCAAGTGTACGCCAAAGACCCTGGCACAGAGTTCACCTTGCAGTTTAGCTATGAGTATTAATACGTTTAATAGCCATATGTAATCGTCACGTTCATGAGTCACGTTTAAAAGAGTACTTGTTTTTAGCGGTTTTTACTCATCATTTCAATCGCTAAAAATGTGCACGGCCACTTTCTTCGGAACAAAGAAAGTGGCCTTTTTTGTTTAATAACAAGATAACGCTACACAAACTCAGCTTATCTAACGAATAAATAAATTAACCTCAGTGTAAACATTGGCACTTTTCTATTTCAAATTGGGTAGAATACTGGCTTGCTCGTTACTGATATCTCAATGGACCCGTGTTAATGCCCAAAATATTGCCCCTGTTCACCCCGTTAAAGCTGTGTATATATTTGATGTTGGCGTTATCGACCAGTGCATGTGCTATGCCGATAGGCATGACCCAAGCGGGTAGCATTACTGCTCCGACTATTGACGAAGCCAGTGGTTTGGCGGTATCGCGGCTCAACGACAATATATTGTGGCTACATAACGACAGTGGTGACACCGCAAGGATTTTTGCCATTGATACCCAAGGTCATCAGTTGGCGACAGTTAACATTACAGGCGTTAAGAATAACGATTGGGAAGACATCGCCTCGTTCGTTTATCAAGGTGAGTCGTATTTATTGATCGCCGATGTGGGTGATAACCAAGCTAAACGATCGCAATATCAGTTACATCTGATCAAAGAGCCAGATTTAAGCCAGCTTAATGGACAAAAAACACTGGCGGCTAAACCCGTTTGGAGCATGACATTTACCTACCCAGATGGTGCACACGATTGTGAATCTGTGGCCGTTGATGTCGCCAAGCAAAAAATACTGTTACTGAGCAAACGCGATAAACTGCCAATATTATTCGAGCTGCCTTTAATCGCTCCGGTTTTAGGGCAAAGCGCTTCAAGCAATTCATCGGTTCAAATTGTTAACAAACAAGCCAAAAGGCTAGGCGAAACCGCGCCATTACCAACAGCCATGCTCGATTACGCCAGTATCTATACCTGGATTGGTTTTGCCGGGAAACCCACAGCCATGGATATATCAGCTGATGGTTTATCGGCGGTGGTATTAACCTACACTCACGCGTTCTATTTTACTCAAACTGAGCCAGGTGATTGGTTGACGCTGTTTTCTACGCCACCACAAGAGATTTCTCTGCCAGCGATAAAACAAGCCGAAGCAGTGGGTTTCAGCCAAGATGGTAACAGTGTTTTTATCACCTCAGAGATGATCCCAGCACCCTTGTATAAGATGGATTTGAAAGGTTTTCATACTCAACAGTAAGTGATTTTCTTTATTTTTTAGATATTGCCTGCGGCCACTAAGGTCGTGGCGCTTCGCTTACACCTGACTTTTCAAACTCCGTTTGAATTAAGATAGCAAGGTTCCAACCTGCACGGGCCAAACCCACCGTTATTCCGGTAATGCTTTTGAGCCGCAATCCAGCTCTATTCTTTTATGTTTTGTACTTATAGCCTCCGACATGCCCAATGGTGTCGTCGGGTGAAGTTCTAGAGGAACTGCTGGTGGCTTAATCTATGACTATTAGTAACTTAGGCTGAGTGTAGATGGATCATCTGTTTCAATGTAAACTGCTCTAAATTGTTTAGAACCATGTTCACCTTCAATGATATTGGTAAAGGAATAGTTATCAGTAAATTTAGACAATTCACTGGCACTTTCGTCATTACCATCAAAGTTA
The DNA here is from genome assembly GCF_040310165.1 of Shewanella sp. AC91-MNA-CIBAN-0169. NCBI lineage: Bacteria > Pseudomonadati > Pseudomonadota > Gammaproteobacteria > Alteromonadales > Shewanellaceae > Shewanella > Shewanella sp. AC91-MNA-CIBAN-0169. Next base: position 114,668 of record NZ_JBEOPM010000013.1, on the reverse strand, counting down.
AAAGACACTAAACAAATTTTTCCAGCGCAAGAGTAACTTTCTGAATAAACGTGAATTCCCTCTAATTTATACAAACTCTCGGATAAAAGGCTTTCCCGCATTGCTGCATCTTCAGACTTTTCAATTGAATTAATACGTTCAATAAAGTTTTCAAAGTCATTCACGCGGAATGTTTCTTCTAAAGCAATTTGAGATACAGCTCCATCTTTATTTATGAAGCCTGATGTTAACTGTTCAGAACTCTGAAAATGACTTTTATTCAAATGGGTAAATTGGTTGAAGAAATCTTCATTATCCTCATCGACTAAATTTGTTGTGAATTCAATATTATTGGTTACTTCTGCGATTATCTCTTTATCTGTATTCGGTATGTGATTATCTGATGAAGTTTGCAGTTCAGAATTCATTGTCGGTGCGATATCAGGCAGAATAATAGGTTCAGTAGCTTGTTGATTAAAATATGTGTAGCAAAAAAAAGTAAAAAATAAAACACAAACAAAGGTGATAATCGATTTCAACATAGTTGTTTTTTCCTTAAAACAAACTGTAGGTACATGATGTGCATTAAATTACTTTATCGTACCACCAATATTATCGATATATATACTAATCTGTTTATTGAGCTTGTACGTCTTCAATCAGTTTTTTCCACTGAGGATATTCAGCAAAGCTTTGTTGTAAGTCGCCCCAAGGGGTGAGTGCTTCGGCCATCGTCGGTGCTTTGTTTTGGCGGGTTTGGTATAAATAATAAAAGGCTGATGCACGATAATTAGCCGCGCAATGCACTAGCACGGGTGCGTCGCCATTTTGCTCCATCAGGCTAAAAAATTGCTGTAGATTCTCTTGGGTAGGGTTTTGCCAGTCCACACTAATATTGTGATAGTTCATGCCCAGTTGCGTGACGATCTGCTGCTCATTTTGTAATGCATGCGGATTGTTATTAGGAATAAGATTAATCACGGTTTTGATACCCGCTTGAGCAAGTTGTGCAAATTGCGGCTCTGTGGGTAAGCCTGCGGTAATCACTTGCTGGTTATTAAATTTAATCGCTTTTATGTCGCCAAGCTTGCTGGTATCAATGTTTGCCATGCTCTCCGCACTGAACACTCCCGCACTAAAAAAGAAACAACACATTAATATGCTGGTGGATAGTCGGTTATAACGTTGCAGTATATTCATGTGGTTCCCTTGGGTTAATTTAATACGTGGTTGGTATTGTTAAGCTCAAGTTAACCATACCATTGTTAAGTTTTCATATAAAAATTACAGGTCTAAAGTGACACCTTGCAAAGGCCAAACCCACAGTTGTTCCGGTAATGTTGTTGATCTGGAATTTAGCGCTAAGCCGTCATCCTCGAGTGCTTTTATCGGGGATCCAGCTCTATTTTTTGTATTTATGGCCTGCGGCCACTAAGGTCGTGGCGCTTCGCCCACACCAGACCAAGAGGAAACCAACGGCTGTTCCCTCTTGGATCTCCCAGCCGCCCCGCAACATTTTCAAACAGCGAAAAGGTCGCCATGGGGGGGATCCTGCTTTGGGCTTTATTTGGTATAGGCCTCGGACTTATTCGAAAATGCTAACGCTTCCGATGGGGCGTCCCTTCCCCTCGAAAGCTAGCTGGCCATCCTTGGCCAGCTCACGTCATTTTCTTCAACGGCCTAAATATATTGAACTCTGACAGTTTTAAACCAAATACTATAACGAGATTGTTTTTTGAACGATAAAACTCGACTTAATGACCAAAGTCATATCTTAAAAGGTGTAATTAGAACAGATAATTAGCCTAAAGATTGTAGAAAAAAACAACTACCGTAAAAAAGTAAATTCCTATAGCATGTTACGTTAAGAGTTACCGATTAATAAGGATGTGGCATCGGCCAAGTCCACGAGCGATTTATGCCTAATAACCAACGCATAAATACTAAAACGTTGCACACTAGGAATGGAATTTACTATTGTCTAATTTAACTGAATTGGAAAAGAAGAAACTTGAACGTATCCTTGGAATGGGTAGTGGGTATGTTCTTGAATTTTCTAACAAGACGTTTGAAGATTTCGTAGCTGAGAGTACCGAAAAAGAAATTTACGATGAAAAATATAATATAAATAGTGGATCAAAAGCTAACAGAATGAGGGCATTCTGGCAAATTGAGTCTAATTATGTAGTCGGAAAGTTACTCGGTGATATCTTTGAAGAATGGGATGAGTATAAAGGCATCAATAATAATGATATACCGAGTAATGAATGCCTGAAAATTGTACAAAGACTTAAGTCTAGTGCTCCTGTCCCTGATATTGATGCAGTTGTTCCGAATTCTGACGATAAAGATTTTGAAACTTTAGCTAAAGCAGTAAGAGATTCAATTTATAGAAATGAACCTGAGGCTGGTTTAGATCGACTACATACATTTGTAATCAAATATTTTCGAGTCTTATGTGAGAAACATCAGATCGACATTAATAAGAAAAATCCACTTCATGGACTTGTAGGACAATACATCAAAACTATGAAGGTAAATGGAGCTATAGAGTCAGAAATGACGGAAAGGATTTTGAAATCTAGTATTGCCAATATGGAAGCTTTCAATCATGTGAGGAACAACCAAAGTTTTGCTCATGACAACAAAGTTTTGAAATATTCAGAGGCAATGCTGATTTTCGGTCATGTAACTAGCTCAATTCGATTTATTGAAAATTTAGAAAAAGACTTCGAAGATTCTAAAAGGAAACAACCAAGTGAATGGGACTTGAGAAATGTTCCATTCTGAATATTCAAATTATGGGTGGCATGGTTTTGTTGGTTATAGTTTTAGCAAACAATGCTAAAAGCCACGTCTACACATTGAGTGTTAGGCGGGTGCTATCTACTTCACATATATAAAAGGAATTTTCTGTGTATTCTAATATTAAAATAAACTTCACTAACTATTTTCTCATTAGGTTCATCATTTGCATTGCCTTCGTAACATTGTACGGTTGTGGCGGCACTTCTGAAGTGGAAGACGAAAGTATAGCTCCTCCCATTGTTTCTGTGCCTATTGATGAAACATTCGATCTAACTGGTTCATGGTTATCAAATTGTGGCGAAAGGAAAAATTTGGCATATTATACAAATGAATTAGTCATAACTAGTGTCAATTTAGAAATAATTCAACATAAATATGATACCTCTGATTGTGCAGGAACCCCTGTAGAATCTATTTCACAAACAATTAATCCCTACAGCTATCCCGAATCGAATCGTGATACAAATGATAAATTTATTGTTGTCGAAGTTTTTCAAGAGCCTCTATGGGAAATGACTGTAAACGTAGAAATTTATAATAACCTTTTGTATTTATCAAATAACTTATCAATTACCTATGAAGGCTATGCTTTCGAGTCAAATCATACAAGTGAAATTAACTATGTTAATTATCTAACAAAGAAAGAATAATTTTTTGTACAAGAAGTCATTAAAGTAGGACAATAAATAGTTGTTTTTTTGATCATTCACTACTTCTTTCAATCGCTTATAAAAGTGAATTTAAAGGTGAATTTAAAGGTGAATTTAGTGGGGGCAGGGTAAACTTTGGGCGTTAACCATGCCACCCATTATTAAATTCCCATTGTTAAATTTCTGGAGCGAGCTGTATTTTGAGTACTTTTTTAGGCATTTGTTTACTGATGCTGCCATTGATCTTTTTTGGCATTTATTCAAATCATGAATTCGATTTATCGCTTTCGGATAACTTAAAAAAATGGAAATGGGGTAAGTATTTTGCCGTTATTCTTGTACTTGTATACGTAGTCTATTTACTGATGTATGGGCACAGTTACGTTGTAATGGGTGTCGATGAAACAAGCACGTATTTAGAAGATTGGGTGCTGTATTATCTTGTGCCAGGTTTATGCTTAGCGGCAGTAATATATTCCAAACCAGTAGGTTACTTTTTTGGTGATAATAGCTCAGAGTTTGGCTCATCGATTAAAGAAGATGTCGCTTTTATGCTTGGCCTTCTGTGGTTGTTATTTTTTACTTGGCAAATATTCTTAGAAAGCTTGTAAACGACACGAATTAATCATGGCATCCATTGTTAAATTTTTACCTAGCCTTTTAAAGCCAGCTAGTAAAGTGAAGCTAGACTGTTCACCCTTTACTATGATGAAGTGCCACGCAGGCCATAAATGCAAAGAGTAAACAACTGGATTCCGGCTCAACCGCATTGCCGGAACGACGGTGAAAAAGTAAGGTTAATCTACTTGCATCCAATCGACTTGAACGCCAGCTTGCTCAAACATCTCTTCGCTGACTTTAATCTTATCTCCCCAGCGTGACAGGAAATCTTCGTTGGGTTGTGGGCTATGCACAGCGCGCAATCCTGTTTGGATAATCTTGGCGGCGCAGTTTGGGCAAGGAAAGTGGGTTACCCAAATCTCACAGCTACTGAGATCTCGTTTGGCATGCAGAATGGCGTTTTCTTCTGCATGGAGCGTTTTAAGCAGTTTCATTTCACGGTTATCGGTTTCAGCGCTATCTGATATTCCGTGAGGATAACCATTAAAACCTAGCGAGACGATACGATTGTTTTCAGTGATCACCGCGCCAACTCGGGTGGAAGGGTCTTTACTCCAAGATGCTACGAGCTCGGCCATTTGTAAAAAGCGTATTGCCCATTTTGTCATCATCTTATTGCCATTCCTATGCTTTATATATCAATGTATTTGGGTGCTATTCTCTATGCAGAACAGTGATAAATCAACCTTCAATATTCTAACCTTGGACCCACTTACTCTTTCTCTTTCTTATATTAAGTAGGGTTATGGTGCGTCTGTATAGCAGAATTAGACTGCCAATTATTTAGGTCGCGTTTACTTATTCTAATGAAATAGCCCGAATCTACTCTTCATTACCTACTCTTCATGACTCAGAATAAAGTTATTAATCGCTTTTGATATCAGGTCTTTCTTCATTGAAGTGCGGGAAACGGGTTCGTTGAACCAGAAACTCATTGGTTGGTCGAAGCCGATACCGTGCATGTAGTTGTAGATTGCTTTACGCAGTCCTTCGCCCAGCATGTCATGATCCGTTCCGGTCGGGTCGGTGAAATCGACATCGTTTTCAGCAAATAAGATCTCTGGGCGTTCAGCAAGGGTGATACCAAATTGCTCTGGGTTCATGCCTATCGGGCTGTGGATGGTGGCGACAAAACGGTGCCAATAGGCTGACTGGAAACAACCTAGTTCCATCATCTGACGCACCATTTCTAGCGAGTCTATGGTTTCTTGCTCGGTTTGTGTTGGGAAACCATACATTAAGTAAGCGTGAACCATAATACCGGCATCACTGAATGCTTTGGTTACATGGGCTACGCGCTCAACGCTCACGCCTTTTTTCATCAGTTTAAGTAGACGATCTGACGCTACTTCAAGGCCGCCGCTGACGGCGATACAACCTGAATCTGCCAGTAATTGACAACGATCTGGGCTAAAAGTCCGCTCAAAACGGATATTGCCCCACCAACTGATCACTACGCCGCGTTCAATGAGACGTTTTGCAAACGCAAATAAGGTTTTTGGTGGTAAGGCTTCATCGACAAAATGGAAACCAGTTTGTCCGGTTTCTTCGACAAGCTCTACGATTCGGTCAACCAGCACATCGGCGCCAGCGGTATCGTAGCGGTCAATATAGTCCAAACTCACGTCGCAGAAGCTGCATTTACGCCAGTAACAACCATGGGCTATGGTCAGTTTGTTCCAACGTCCATCACTCCATATACGGTGCATTGGATTAAGCATTTCACATAAAGACAGGTAGTCACCTAGTGGCAGGCCATCGTAAATTGGGGCGCCAACTTCGCTTTGTGGAATATCGTGCAGCTGTGTGTTTTCATTGAAATGGACATAGGGCTGGCCATTTTCATCTTCTGCGAGAAAATAAGTTCGCACTAAATCGTCTATCTCACGCTTACCTTCAAAGTATTCCAGCAGAGTGATAAGCGGGCGTTCGCCGTCGTCCAGACAGATAAAGTCAATAAACTCAAATACACGAGGATCTTTTAGTGCGCGCAGCTCGGTATTAACAAACCCGCCGCCGATGACGATAGGAATGTCTGGATTAATGGCTTTACAGGTTTGCGCAATACGTAACGCGCCCAGCATATTGCCGGGAAACGGCACGGTTAATGCGACAACACTTGGTTGGGTGTCTTCCAGATACATCTCGACCAGCTGCTCCAAAATTTCAGAGCTGAAACTCGGTTCACCCATGAGGGTGTCATAGAGGTTGTCAAAACTTGGGTTAGCCGCAGCTAATTTCTCGCCATAACGGCTGACTTCAAAGTAGGGATCAACGCCCTGAGTAATAACGTTCGACAGATCATTAATAAACAGAGTGGCCAAATACTTGGCTTTATCTTGTACGCCTAAATTACCAAAGGCGGCTTGCAACACGTCGCCAGATACCGCTTCCATCTCAGCAATTGCATCAAACGCTGGGCCTTCGGGTAAAAAACGACGCGTGTTAATGCGCATAGCAAGGCTGGGATCTTTGCCTTGTAAAAAGCGAATGGCAGGTTCTACGGTGAGGTGATAACGCTCAAATTCAGCCAAAAAATTAAAGATGACATCTGGCAGTTCGTCGTCTTCAAAGTGTTCGAAGTTTTCTTCTACGTGCTGACGAATAATCTCCAGCGCAGGCGCTGTCATCATCTCAAGGAAAAGCTCAATCGCAGGATCTCGCTGAACCGCCTCATAGCCTCGTGAGCGTAAAAAACCGGTTAAATACGCTGTTGCTGGATACGGTGTATTCAGCTGGGTCATCGGTGGAGTCATTAGAAGAACGGTCATAGCCTGCCTTGATCGTAAAAGCCGATAAAAATGAGCTCGCATTCTAACAGTAAAAATAGTTCAAATCCTGTTAATTCCGGCTTTCATCTGGCTTGCTAGTAGGCATCATGTTTTCGCCACATGATGACGATTGGAAGAGAATAGTATTTTTTGAATGATATTAAAGGCTAATGGCTTATCAATGATCAATATTTTGATCTTTTAAATATAAAGGGCAGTTCGAGTTGTTATTGCTCTTAACAAAGAGCAATAACAACGGGCAACTGATGACGGTTAATTGGTAAGAATAGGCTTTAAATAGCCAGAGCCAAGTTGGCGCATTTGTTTTTCACCCCAAGCGACTCTTTGGCGCAGGTATGGGGTTAAATTGTTAGGGTTTCGGTTACGAGGACTCGGCAACAACACTGCTAGGCGCGCCGCTTCGTTGTTGGATAAATAGCGGGCCGATTTATTAAAATAGTGCTGGCTAGCCGCTTCTACGCCATAAATACCTTTACCAAATTCGGCTACGTTTAAGTACACCTCTAAGATACGCTTTTTGCCCCAAAACGCTTCAAGGCTCACGGCCAATATGGCTTCTATCCCTTTGCGAACAAAGCTTCTACCCGGCCAAAGTAATAGATTTTTTGCGGTTTGTTGGGTGATGGTACTGGCACCACGCAGGCCTTCTCCACCGTCGTACTGGTTAAGGGCTTTAGTGATGGAGTTGATATCGACCCCGAAGTGCTCTGGAAACAGTTGATCTTCTGCGGCCACTACGGCTAAAGGCATGTGCGCTGGCAGTTCATCAATGCTTACCCAGTGCTGACTAACGGGATAATCGCTTTGCAGTATAAATGACGTCGTCGGTGGTGGCACAAATCTAAGCAGCAGTAACAATAGCGCCAGTAATAGCAAAAATCGCCACATGACAAACCATGTCCAACCGAAAAAACCTCGTTTACGATCTGTCATTCACTGCCTCATGTTATGTTTAACGAGCCTGTGTGGGGCGTTGTCGTTTTCGACGTGCAGAGTATAGGATATTGGGCATTAAGGCCAAAGGCTAATCAACGTCGTGCAAACTTTATATCTTAACTGACGTTTACTTCGTGACGGTGCGTAGAGTCATTAAGTCATGCGGTCCTAATGTCCTTATGGGCTAATTAACTCGGTTGGGTTGTTAACAAGATAGTCTGTATGTCTGCCAAGCTTGTTTGCCATTGATGATAATCAAGCCGAATAGGATAGGCGTTGTTATCGACCATCAGCACTAATGAGGGAAATCCTTGAATGGGAAGTTGGCGAGCAAAATTGATTTCGCTGAGTAATTTATCTTCTGTTTCATCAGCGCTTAATTGCTCTGTGAACAAGTCTGCGGGGATCCCTAATTGAGTCGCAATCGATACCAAAGTATCAACATCAGATGGATTACGCGCATTAAGGTAATAAGCCTGTTGAATGGCGTTGATCATTTGTTGCTCTAGCCCATATTGGCGAGCAATGATGCTAGCTCTGCATGCTGGATACGTTGAACGCCTTGGTTGGCAATGCTGCCAAAAGTCGTGATTAAATTCTGTACCTAATTGTTGGTTAATCTTATGCCAGGTTTGTTGTAACATTTGCTGCATGGGTTGCGGCATGGGTTGGTCGGAGTCGGGCGCTAAACCACCTACTAGATAGTGTAGACTCAATTGCTGACCAAACTGCTGTAGTAGTTGAGCTTGCAGGGCGTCCCATGTGGGGCGATATCCCCAACACCAACTGCACATTGGATCGTGAACATAATAAAGTGTTGTGTTTGCCATTGTGGACCTCATTGTTAGCTGTTTACTCACTATCGTTTATTTGCTTGTCTATTTACCGTTACCGCAGTTAGGGTCATGTTTTATATTATTCAATCGGTCGGTAAAACAGTAGAAACTAAGGTTGTCATATTAATTCGATAATTCAGTCATATTCAATGCGTAAGCTGTTCCTGATGATGAATTTTTCAGCAAACTATTACAACTGACATTACCGCATTACAACATGGAGCAATAAGATGACAAGGAAAAAAAGTGTAACACTGGGTATCATTTCAGTTTTAACCAGTACGTTATGGATTTCGGGGTGTAACAGTAACGATAATAATGACACCACTGCAGAAGTGGATAAAAGTGTTAGCGCTCAAGTAGGTCCTAGGCCGCTATTTTTAGTCGGTCAAATGCAAGACAGTGAGTTAAAAGATCAATTAGCGCAATGTGCTTCAAATTCATTTTACCGTACTGACTTTTCTATTGGTCATCGCGGCGCATCAATGCAATTTCCTGAGCATACCAAAGAAGCTTATCAAGCAGCTATCGATTCTGGCGCAGGTATTGTGGAATGTGACGTGACATTTACCGCAGATAAAGAGTTAGTTTGCCGTCACTCGCAGTGTGATTTAGCCACTACCACTAATATTCTTGCTATCCCGGCCCTAGCCAATAAATGTTCAGTGCCATTTTCACCAGCCGATGCTGTCAATGGCGTGAGTGCAACGGCTACCTGTTGTACCAGCGATATCAGTCTTGCAGAGTTTACAACCTTGCAAGGCAAAATGGACGGCTTTAACCCTAATGCCACCACAGTAGAAGAGTTTATGGATGGCACGCCAAATTGGCGCACCGACTTATATGCCGGTAATGGCACCTTAATGACTCATGCTGAAAGTATTGCCTTGTTTAAAGCTGCTGGAGTAAAGATGACTCCCGAGCTTAAGTCGGCCAGTGTCAGCATGCCGTATGATGGATTTACCCAACAAGATTACGCCCAAAAAATGCTAGATGAATATGCCGCAGCAGGCGTTGATGCATCGCAAGTGTTTCCACAATCGTTTAATTTAGACGATGTAAAATATTGGATAGCCAACGCACCTGAATTTGCCGATCAAGCGGTATACCTTGATGGCCGTGACGAGCAAGCTGGATTTGATCCGCAAAACAGTGCCACATGGTCACCGAGTATGGACACCTTAGCGGCAGACGGAGTCAAGATTATTGCACCACCTTTATGGATGCTGGTTACCGTAGGAGACAATAACGCGATAGTGCCATCTGAATATGCCAAAGCAGCAAGTGCCGCTGGCTTGAAGATTATTGCTTGGTCATTAGAGCGTTCGGGGCCACTGAGTCAAGGCGGCGGTGGTTGGTATTATCAGAGTATTGCTGACGTGATTGATAACGAAGGTGATACTTTTGAGCTGTTAGATGTACTGGCAAAAGATGTCGGGGTAATAGGGGTGTTTTCTGACTGGCCTGCCACAGTGACATATTATGCTAACTGTATGAATATGTAAGGCTTAATAACATTCCAGCCTTTCATTTCATTAGGGCTTACACCATAGACTAAAAAGGTGCCGACATTGTTGGCACCTTTTTATTTCAATTAACTATACTCGTGGATGGCAGAGTATTTATTGCTCGCTGCCCAGACAGCCCTAAAGCAAGTTGGTGATGAAAAATGTTAATGTTGCTATTGGTGTCGTATCGAAGTAACTGAAATCGCGGAATAAAGGCGATTTATAATGATGTTATTAGCCTTTAGTCTATATAGATTGCACAGGATGTCAGTGGTAGTGTAACTACATAATAATACTCATAACAATATAAAAAATAAGGATATTGCAGGATGAAATTAACCAAACGTTTTTGCATGATTGGCGCAGCTGCAGCGCTATCTATTAGTACGGCTGTTATGGCCGCGCCGACATTTATCAATATTCTCACCGGCGGAACTAGTGGTGTTTACTATCCTATCGGTGTGGCTTTATCTCAACTTTACAGCAATGGCATTGAGGGCTCTAAAACCTCAGTACAAGCGACTAAAGCGTCGGTTGAAAACCTCAATTTATTACAAGCTGGGCGTGGTGAATTAGCGCTTGCACTAGGTGATTCGGTATCGGCTGCATGGGAAGGTGATCAGGAAGCCGGTTTTAAAGCTCCGCTTAAAAAATTACGTGTTATTGCGGCAACTTATTCTAACTACATCCAAATTGTCGCCAATAAAGATGCCGGTATTAATAGCCTTGCAGATTTAAAAGGCAAACGTATTTCTGTCGGGGCGCCAAAATCAGGTACTGAGCTAAACGCTCGCGCTATTTTTGCTGCTGCAGGACTCAGTTACGACGACATGGGTAAAGTGGAGTTTTTGCCTTATGCCGAATCTGTTGAGCTGATTAAAAACCGTCAATTGGATGCGACTTTACAATCGTCTGGTTTAGGTATGGCAGCGATTCGTGATTTAGCCGCAACGATGGATATCAACTTTGTGGCTATCCCTGCGGATGTTGTCGCTAAAATTAATAATCCTGCTTATCAAGTTGGGGTGATTACGGCCAATACTTACGAAGGCCAAACAGAAGATGTGAGTACGGTTGCGATACAAAACTTATTGGTAAGTCACAGTAAGGTGTCTGATGAGATTGCTTATCAAATGACTAAGCTGATGTTTGAAAACCTAGACCGTTTAGGTACTGCTCACTCAGCTGCTAAGGCGATCAGTTTAGCCACAGCGGCAAAAGATCTGCCTATTCCACTACACCCAGGTGCAGAACGCTATTACAAAGAAGTGAATGCGCTATAAGTAATAGTATTAAGTTAACAGCGCTTGTTTGGTAAACCCAGCAAGCGCTTGTTTATTTCTGTCTTTCAACCATATTTGCTAACTTCCGTTTTAGATCAAGAGTGACTAATTGAGTCAACGTCATTTTTAGTCCACTCATTTTTCTGAGCTGAGGTTATTTAGTTGTAGTAAGTGTCGAGGCATACCATGAGCGATCCAACCCAAATTACCGAACCAGAGCAGGGCTTAAGTGCCGATACTCGCAACTGGCCGAAAGCCTTGTTTGCAGTAGCATTAATTTTTTCTATTTTCCAAATTACCACCGCGGCATTTCATCCAGTTTCGACACAAGTATTGCGCGCCGTACACGTGGGCTTTTTATTATTAGTGGTGTTTATTAGTTATCCAGGTATAGGCAAGAGTCAGCCATGGCAACCTTTGGCATGGATACTCGGTTTAGCGGGTATGGCTACCGCAGTTTATCAATGGGTGTTTGAAGCAGACTTAATTCAACGTTCCGGTGACTTAACCCAAAATGACATGATTATTGGTGTGGTGTTAGTGGCTTTAGTGTTTGAAGCCGCCAGACGAGTGATGGGAATAGCCCTGCCGATTATTTGCGGTATGTTTCTGGCCTATGGTTTGTTTGGTGAGTATTTACCCGGTGAATTGATGCATCGAGGTTATGGTTTCGACCAAATAGTTAACCAGTTGGCCTTTGGTACCGAAGGCTTATACGGCACGCCCACCTATGTGTCCGCGACCTATATTTTCTTGTTTATTCTGTTTGGGGCCTTTTTAGAGCAAGCTGGAATGATCCGCTTATTTACCGACTTTGCTATGGGCTTATTTGGGCATAAAGTGGGTGGGCCTGCAAAAGTGTCGGTGGTGTCTTCAGCACTCATGGGCACCATTACCGGTTCGGGAGTTGCCAATGTGGTCACCACTGGCCAGTTTACGATTCCGTTAATGAAGCGCTTTGGTTATCGGTCTGCTTTTGCGGGTGGGGTAGAAGCCACATCCAGTATGGGCAGCCAAATTATGCCGCCGATTATGGGTGCGGTAGCCTTTATTATGGCAGAAACCATTAATGTGCAATTTATTGAAATTGCTAAAGCGGCGATGATCCCCGCAGTATTGTATTTTTGTTCGGTGTTCTGGATGGTGCATTTAGAAGCTAAACGCGCCAATTTATCTGGCTTACCCAAAGACCAATGTCCAGATCCGTGGGCAGCAATTAAGTTGCGTTGGTACTTACTCATCCCATTATTTATTTTGATTGGTTTGTTGTTTTCCGGTCGTACACCGCTGTTTTCCGGCATGGTTGGCCTAGCACTGACTGCGATTGTGATTTTAGGTTCGGCCATTATTCTCAATCTATCATCAGCTGCTATGCGGTTTGCTTTTTGGATAGCGTTAGGGGTGATATGCGCAGGCTTTTTCCAGTTAGGTATTGGGGTGATGTTTGGCGTTATTGCCATGCTGGTGGTGGTTTGTTGGTTTGTTAAAGGTGGTAAAGAAACTCTCACATTATGTTTGCATGCATTAGTTGAAGGTGCACGCCATGCTGTACCTGTAGGTATTGCTTGTGCGCTAGTGGGCGTGATTATTGGTGTTGTGTCACTAACCGGTATTGCTTCAACGTTTGCCGGCTATATTCTGGCTGTCGGCCAAGATAACTTATTTTTGTCTTTAGTGCTGACGATGGTGACGTGTTTGGTATTAGGTATGGGGATCCCGACCATTCCTAACTACATTATTACCAGCTCAATTGCCGCGCCAGCGTTACTGGATTTAGGTGTGCCGTTAATTGTGTCACACATGTTTGTGTTTTATTTTGGCATTATGGCAGACCTTACACCACCAGTTGCCCTAGCGTGTTTCGCCGCGGCGCCAATCGCTAAAGAGAAAGGCTTAAAAATCAGTTTATGGGCCATTCGCATTGCCATTGCTGGGTTTATTATTCCGTTTATGGCGGTGTACGACCCTGCGCTAATGCTCCAAAGTGGTGGTGTGCTAGAAACGGTTTATGTGGTCCTTAAAGCGACGGTGGCTATTGGTATTTGGGGCGTGATATTTACCGGCTACTTATTACAGAACCTTTATTGGTGGGAACGTGTTTTAGGCTTTATTGCTGGTGGCTGTTTGATTATGGCGACACCGCTGAGTGATGAGTTAGGTTTTGGTTTGGCACTGGCGTTTATTTTGCACCACGTATGGCGTGCACGTAAGCTAAAACGTTTAGCGCAGGGCGAATAATGCTAGGGCTATGTTTGGGTTTAGCAGGCACGATTTGGGCTCAAGTGCCTGCTAAACAGATGACATTGTCTTGGACTCACACAATTGAGAAAATTCGTTGGGCCGAAGATTATCGATTAACTAATGAAGGTTTTATTTTAGAACAAGCAAGGGTAAAAGGCAGTGGCGCAGGAATGGAGATTCCTGCCGATGCAGTGTTAAAAGATGGCAGTTGGCACTACAAACCGCATTTGCCTATTTTGCCAATGCTAAAGTTGGGCCGCACGCCAGAAGCAGGCGATTATCAGTTATGTGTGTTATCGACTCAGGCTGGGCAACAATGCCATTCTATGAGTTATTGGGTGGGTGAGCCTACCACTGAGCAGCCCTCCATTGAGCTATGGGGCTGTGATATACCAAGTTAGTTAATCGACATAATAGATAGGCGTTGAAGCATAAAAAAAGCTGAATCAATTGATTCAGCTTTTTCTTTATTTGAGATGTTTACAACGAGTTACTTTGCAAAGGTATCTTGCAGTGCAGGTACAACTTGTTTTTTACGGCTTAATACGCCGTCTAACCACACGCGACCATCAACGGTAGGTTTACCGTAAGCGCGCTCAGTTAAGTCTGCTGAATCAGAAACAACTAACATTTCTGAACCTTCTTTCATGATATCGGTTAGCAGCAATAATACGCTGTGACGATTGCCTTCAATTTTCAATTTAGCAATATCAGCTTCTAGGTCAGCTTTGATGTCGTCAAATACAGACAAATCGATAACTTCTAATTGGCCAATACCCACTAGGTTACCGTTCATGTTGAAGTCTTTAAAGTCACGCATAACAAGGTCACGCGCTGGCGTGCCTGCAACTGCTGATTTTACTTTAAACATGTCCATGCCGAGTTCTTTAAAGTCTTCTACACCGGCGATTTTTGCTAACGCTTCAACGCAACGGATATCGGCAGTGGTACAGGTTGGAGATTTGAAAATAACCGTGTCACTTAAGATGGCGCACATCATGATACCAGCGATGTTTGCTGGAATTTCTACTTGGTAGAAATCGAACATCATTTTAATGACGGTGTTGCTGCAACCTACTGGACGGATCCAACATTCTAGTGGAGTAGAAGTGGTTAGGTCGCCTAATTTGTGGTGGTCGACAATACCGACGATAGTCGCTTGAGCGATATCATCTGGCGCTTGAGTAATTTCTGAATGGTCAACAATATAGACTTCTTCACCAGCGTAACTGGTTTTATATTCTGGTGCTTCAAAACCAAATTTTTCTAAAATAAATGCGGTTTCTGGTGATAGCTCGCCTAAACGGGCTGCAATTGCCGGTTCATCGATTTGGTTTTTTAAATATGCTAATGCTATAGCACCACAAATTGAATCTGAATCAGGGATCTTGTGACCCACTACATACATTGCCATTGAAAGACTCTCCTATAAAGTTGCCCTGATTTTAACAAGGATTGATCTTCATCGCATTAAAAAATACCACTTCAACGGTTCAACTTACCATATGAGTGTTTTCAATGATGATATACGTGTTCAATTGACAAAAAAAGGCCCCGAGCGGAGAGTCTCGGGGCTTTTCTATTTACACAGGGTAAGTGTATATTTGTCTTTAGCTTGGGTATAACAACGCTATTGAAGTATCTTTTCAGTATTCTATTGAGACTATCTCAAGTGCTCTGTCGAGGTGCTTCTTGTGCTCGAATTAACTTTAGCAGACTTCTTTCAAATAGCGATTTATTGCTAATAATTCAGCAGTAGGACTGAGTATTTGACATTTTTTAAGATGATATTGTTATACCCTTACCTTAATCACCACTTTACGGACTTTTTGTGGTGTAGGGCTGGTGCCAGGCATATGGATGTCACTAGGAAAAAATAGTGCAAACATGCCTGCTTTTAGCGGAATAAACGCCGCGTCATCTTTGTTAGATTCATAGTCGTATTCAGCATAGTCATGCTTGTCAAAATAAGGCTTAGAAGGCGTTTGATTGGCTAACGGTAAATAGCCAAATTCTTCTTCACCGCTAACCACATACTGCACATCAATATACTGTTGATGAACTTCAAAGGGTTCGATCTCTTTAGGCTTAGTTTCATAGTCATTGACGATAACGAAAATGTCTTTGCCTTCAAGCGGATAGTTGCCCACTTCAAGCTGGCTAAAGTCTGTGTCCGCGAGATGAGCTAATGCTTTGGCTAATCTCGGGCTAAGTTGAGTGTATAGGTGGCGATTTGCTAAAGTATCAACAATCATAAAAATTCCGTAAGATAAGAACCATAAAAATATGCTAGCGTGTTAGCGCTAAAGCATACAGTTTTACAAAGATAACAGCATTACAAATATAAGAAGGATTGTACATTGCCTGCATTACGTTTACTTGCTGGACCAACGGCTTACGAACAACTAGAAGCGAATGGCTTAGATCAATCATTGTTTACTCAGCTCTTTGCTGCATCAGGCGGGCCTAAGTGGCTGGCGATAGCAGGCTTAGATAAATATTTATTTAGTGAGTTTTTTCAGGGGCGCCAAGATCCTCTTTATACCATGGGCGCATCGTCGGGTGCGTGGCGTTTAGCTTGTATGGCGCAACAAGATCCATTAGCGGCTTATGAACGTTTAGAGCATTTTTATATTCATCAGAATTACGAAAAAAAGCCGACGCGTGAACAAGTCAGTGCCCAAGTATTGCAAATTGTTGATGGCATTTTAGGTGAACAGCAAGGCGCTGATATTATTGCTAATCCGTTAATTCGTCATCATATGGTGGCCTGCCGTGCCCGCCATTTAAATCGCATTCATGCCAAATTTGGCTTAATGATGGGATTATCGATGGCAGCGGTAAGTAATGTCATCAATCGAAAAAGCTTAGGCTGGCACTTCGAGCGGGTTATTTTAAGCCATAAAGACGCCGCATCACCTTTTAGACGTTTGAAAGATTTGCCCACCAAACATGTCGAGTTAACTCAAGACAATATCCGTCATGGATTACTAGCGACAGGATCTATCCCGCTATTGCTCGATCCGGTAAAAGATCTGCAAGGCTCGCCAAAAGGCCATTATTACGATGGAGGCATAACCGATTATCATTTTGATATGCCATTACCCGCTGCGACAGGGTTAAGTTTGTATCCGCACTTTTATCCGTACATGAGCCCAGGCTGGTTTGATAAATCCTTGTTGTGGCGTAAAGCGAAAGCGAATTATCACAATGGATTAATTTTAGCACCGAGTAAGCAATTTATTGCAAGCTTACCGTTTAGTAAAATTCCTGACCGTGAAGACTTTAAAAATTTAGATACTGAAAGTCGAATTGCTTATTGGCAGCAAAGCGTGCAACAAAGCCAGGTATTAGCTGACGAGTTTGCTGAGATTGTCGCTTCCGGCACTATTATGGATCGTATTGAGCGTTTATAAGATTCAATAAATTGAATGTTTTTTGTACTTTTTTTGAAAGATAGTCGTATTGATTAAGGTCTATTGGAGTAGGGCGTAGCGAAAACGGGTGGTTATGTCGGTAGTAAGCATTATATTATGCTGCTTAAGTTGTTGAATAATTAACCACTGCTACACTTGTTTCATTGATTTGACTTTGGTTCAGTAACTTCACCTATGGTGTAGGAGGCTGTTATGCAAACAAAAGAAGTAGCATTACTGATTCAAGATGCTGTGCTATTACCCGGTGGACGACTTGAAATTCGAGTTGTGGCACCGAGTGATTTAGCCATGGTTGCCGATGTATTAAAAGGTCACTATGGTTTAGCATTTGCGCCATTGAAAGTGAATAGCGAACTGCCTTGTTATATTGCAGCAACCCAATGCAATATTATTGATTTCAACCAGTTAGGTGATGATTCTTTAAGCATCGTTATTGAGGGAACACAGCGTCTTAAAATTTTATCTGCGGCGCAAAAACGAGATGGTTGTTGGATTGCTCGTGCGCTCCCTTGCGCTAATTGGTGCCATGAGCCCATTGCGGGTGAGTTTGAAATTATCAGCGCCGCACTTGAACAATTTTATCAAGTGAATCCAGATTTACTGGAATTGTATTCACAAACACATTTAGAAGATGCCGCTTGGGTGAGTCAGCGTTGGTTAGAGGTTTTACCTATGTATAACCGTGATAAGCTGATTTTAGTTGAACAACCTAATTGCCATAAAACCATGGATTTTGTGCTGCAATTACTAAAATCTCACGTGGATGTATAAGCGCAATATTGTGTTATCGGTATCAAGTAATCAAGATACATTTTAAACCTAGCCTGATAAGATACCTTCTCGTTTGAACCTTACCTTCATCTTTATATAGCCAAGTTGTTTATGCCTAATTCATCAAACTACACTGCGGATCATCCTCAATCCTCTTCCCAAACACCAAGCGCTGCCATTGCCGCTCAACCTTCGTATATTGTGTTGCCGCGTGCTAATGAATTAGCAGGTAAGCAATACCACACAGTAGTTGAGTTTTTGGTCGATCATTTTAAGCAAATCGATGCCAGTGTGTGGCAGCAACGGATCAAAGATGGCAAAGTTCATTGGCAAAATGGTGAGTTAATTACCGCAGACAGTGTCTATCAAGCCACTGCCAAAGTGTATTATTACCGCGAAGTGCTGGCCGAAACTAAAGTGCCTTTTGCTGAGCTGGTGTTGTATCAAGATCTTGATACCATTGTGGTTTATAAACCGCATTTTTTACCTGTTACCCCAGGCGGAAATTACGTCAATGAATGTTTAGTGCATCGATTACGTATCGCGACTCAAATTGATACGGTCGCCCCAGCACATAGGCTCGATAAAGACACGGCTGGGGTGATGTTAATGACGCTCAATCCGCAAACACGCCATGCATATCATCAGCTATTCTTAGATGACAAGATCACTAAAGATTATCAGGCCATCGCTAAATTAACACCTAGGTTGGTGAGTGAATTAGCCGATAATACTTGTACGCTTCCTATTCATTGGACGGTTAAAAATCGTATTGTGGCGGCAAATCCAAGCTTTACCATGCAGGTGGTTGAAGGCGAGGCGAATAGTCATTCTGAAATCAGTTTAGTGGCGGTAAAAGATGGTTTTGGCTTGTTTGAGTTAAGTCCGATTACCGGTAAAACTCATCAATTACGTGTACATATGCAAAGTTTAGGCATGCCGATTTTACATGACCGCTTTTATCCAGTGCTACAACCTAAAGGGCCGGACAACTTTGATAAACCATTGCAATTATTGGCTAAACGGTTGCGCTTTACCGATCCAATCAGTGCTATTGAACAAGATTTTCAGTGCCAAGGTTTGGATTTTTAGTTGGTTATTTAGCGAATAAAAAAACCGCCATAGTAAAGTCGATAGCGGTTTTTTTGTATCAGCTTATTGCTGTTGCAGTGAGCTTATCTGAGTATTAGTCAGCTTTTGTGTGTTTAATACCTTTACGATTTTTCATTGGGTCGCCATCATAACCAAGGGCTTTCCAGTCTAAACGCTCGCCTTTGTTGTGGCAGTCATTACACTGTAGTGCCTTGTCTTTTGGTGACACCATGTGGTTGATGCGCCACCACATCTCAGTTTCAACAAAGCCATGCTGACCACTGTATTTGAGTCCTTTTTCTACCATGGTTGGGTTAGCTTCCATGCCTAGTTTTGCAGCTAAATCCCAATCAAATTTATCCCAGTAGCCACCTTCACCGTACGTTTTAGGGGTTATCAGAATATTAAGTTTAGCATCATAGATTTGCTTACCCGTGTGCACTTTAAATGGGTAGATTTTAGCTTTAGGGTCGCGAATATCACCTAATGGATAAGCTAATTTAACCGTTTTAGTGGGGTCCATTTTATCGCCAGCCATATACGCATCGGCGCGGCCATTAAACCAGGCATATTGTGGTTTAACGTCTTTTTGCCAAATAAAGCTGCCTTTCTTTTTCATAAAGGTGTGCTTGCCGTATTGGTCTGTTGTTTCAGGAAGATCTTGACCTGCCTGTGACCAATCCCAACGCATTTTGGTGGGTTCATTTTTAGCAAATGATGGTATATGACAAGTTTGACATGCTACCGTTTCCGAGTGGGTATTAAGCTTTGCATTTTTATGAGGCGCAGCATCATGGCAATTTACACAACCAATTTTGTTTTCCCCACCAGGTGATACGCCCATCGAGTTACCGGTAATTTGATGATTTTCAGTAACGTGACAAGTTTGACACTGGAAGTCATTGCCATCGGTATCCATGTGGACATCGGTCGCTTTATCTGGATAAGACATTGATGAGTCTAAATCGCCGTGTTTAACCGCATCACCACCGCCACCGTAAAAGTGGCAACTGCCGCAATTGTCACGCACGGGTGCACCTACATTTTGGGCAACATTGGCTAAATTGACTCTTGCTAAGGCCTCGCCTGCGCCCGCAGGATCTTTAATGTAAGTTCCCGTGGTGTCGTGACAGACTAAGCAATCGACTTTGGTCATGTCTTTAAAGTCGAATGTAGAATCTTTCCAACCATAACCTGCATGACAACTGGTACAACGCGGTTCGTTACCCGATATCGATACACAAAAGTTGTTAATACTGTTTTTTTTACCACGCATCACTGTGCGGTCAGGTAGTTTTTGCTCTAACTCCCAAGTCCAATGTGAAGATTTCATAAACTCTTCAGCATGTTCTTTATGGCAGGTTAAGCATTGTGTCGTCACTTCAGGGCCATTAGCAAAAGGCCCTTTCAGCGCCTCTTTATGGTTAAAGGCAGCCTGTGCGCTACTGCTTAATAACAGTAATACAGCCAGTGCTGATAATAGTTTCATGATATTTGTCCTTACCCCTGAGCTTGTGCTCAGGGGGGCCAAGTTAGAAGGTTAAGTTAGCGTTAGAAGTTAACGGTCAGTGAGGCATTGACGTCATAGGCGGTGTCAACAACGGGCAACATTGAGTACGCGCTACCGGCAATCACATCGTCAACCTTCATCGGTGCACCTACTGGTGAGCCACTTCCGGTATATTCATAGTCGTAATACAAACCGGCTAACTTGATAAACATTTTTGGATTAATATCAAAGATATAATAAGCTTCGGCAACGTGGCCACGAGTGGCTAACTTACTGCCGATTGGGTCGTCTTGTGCTTGGGTGAAGGGACTCCAGTATTTAGAACCGTAGTTATATTCCAAACCGAATTTGCCGTATGGTGCAGGAATTTGCATGCCCACATAAATGCCGTAACCATCTTTGGTGTCGCTATCAACGGTTTCTTTTGGCACCATAATGATTTCAGTACCAGTGCTGTTCAACTCTGCTTCAAATACTGCATCGCTTAACATGCCACCGAACAAACCAGCATTGCCGTTGGGTTCAGCACGAGTCCATCCTAATGAGGCAAACATTTTCAGGTCGTCATCGGTTTCATAGGCATAACCTAGGCCACCTAAGTACATATCACCAATGACACCGCTTGGTTGTACGCGGGTGACGAAGTTAAAGTTGTCGAATTTTTGCATGTCTTGATACATGGTTGGGGCAAAGATACCCGCCAGTTGAGTAGGGAATGCCATGGTGCCCGTAAAGCCATCATTGACATCTTTAGCACCGAATAAAGTGAACTGTAAGAAATGGTTACCGTCATTAATCACGTCGATATTAAACCCGCCGAGGTGGGTATCTTTAGTGATGATGTCACCAAACAATTCGCCATTGCCGTACTGTGATTCAAAGCCTTGGCCATAGCAAAAACGCACTGTTTGACCTTCAATACCGGTGATATCACCCAAGTTGTAACCTAAGGTAAGACCATCGAAGTTGAAATTGACTAAGTGACCTGATGGCGTGCCGCCTCTGAGTTCATTTTCACGATAATGATTTGGTGGACCGTACGTTGAAGGACGACGTCCAATAGAAAGGTAAGTGCCACTGCCGTTAATGTCTTTCCAATTAAAATAGGCGCGCTCTACTTTTAACTCATCACCACTGGTGCTACCGCTACTGGTGCCATCCATGGTGAATGAGTTCCATGAGTCGAATACTTTAACCCCAGCAGAGTCTCCCCAGCTCTTAAACATGGTTAAACGTCCTGCAAAGCTGACGTTATCCCACACTTTAGCATCAATATTTAGGCGTAAGCGCGTGGTATAAAATATATCGTTATCAATGTCCTGTTGGGTTTTTTGGCCCAACAGCATTGGCATAACGCCTTGCAGCATACCGCTTTGAAACGCGCTGGCTAAATCAGGGTTTGCCATCATCATTTGGCCTAACGGTGAGGTAGCGCTATTTGGATCGCCAAATACTCCTGACATGGCTTTAGCGCCAAAGTCAGAAAAGTTAACGTTCATGGCTGGGTTCCAAGTGACGTTTTGATAATGTAATGAATGTGCTTTGGTTCTAAAATCACCCGTAATGGCTATTCTGTCTAAGGCTGTGTGACGCTCGGTTTTGTCAACTCGTGAATTTAAGTAATCAAGATCTTCATTAATAGTAGCGAGTTGTTGTTTAAGATCGGCAATCTTTTGTGCATCGGTATCTGCTGCTAGGCTTGCGCCGCTCATAAAGAGCGCGTTAGCCACTAATATTGAGATGAGAGTTCTCATGGTCTTTCTCCCCTTTATTTGCCAAATAACACGGTCAATTTGGCAAATTTTTTGTGTCAGGATCCCTGAGGCTAAGCCTCACAGTTTTTTCGTTTGGTTTATTGGCTGATGTTTCGTTTAGAACGAAAATAGACTCAGCATTGATGATTTAGCCGCAAGTAGCTGGTTGGTCTGAATCGGCGGCGTGGTCATATAAAAACTGTTGAATATCTTTTATGTCTTTTTCTGATAAGGCTTCAAAAACGGCAGGTTTAGCTTTGTGCTTATCACGAGTAAAGAAACGATCCCATTGGCTCATGGTTTTGGTCATTGGGGTGAGTTCAGGGCCTTCACTGTTAGCGCTGTGGCAGGCTTTACATTCTTTTTTGTACAGGTGCTTACCTTTTTTAGGATTACCACCATCTGCAGCCATCACTTGGGTGCCAAGTGATAATGCCATAGCAACTGCGATACCAACTTTAATGTAAGTGTTCATCATTTTGTCCTCTGTCGGGCTTATTAGGGTTGTGCATTAACAGCATTTAATTATTTCTTTGCTGTAAACAATGTTACCTAAAAGTGAGTAGTGTTAATTTGAAGTAGATCATATCCATGAGAAAAATCTAATTGAAAAAAAGTTAATTGAAAGAAATCTAATGGACTAGTGTGATGTGGATCTATTGCGTAAAGATGATGAGTTTGTTAGGGGAGATAAAAGAGATTTTTTTGATTCTTATTATGGGTATTTTTAGTTGAGAAATAGACTTTTGATAAGCAGGTTTTTACTAAATAGAGGGATTATTAATCATCATTTGAGATCAAGCCCATTGATGGCTGGTTTTGTTTACAGGTGCAGAATAGCTGATTAGCTCATTAACGTGTTGGTCGACATAATCACTAATACAGTGGCACTAATACTACATAACACTAAGGTGACTATGCGGGTTTTATCTTTATCAACGCGGCCAATTAATCTACCTGAGACAAGATAACCAGCAACGACTGAAGGCAATAATAGCAGTGATAGCCATAAATGCTTCACTTCAACTAAGCCGACGATGGTTAGAATAGCTAAGGCAATTAATGAGCTAAACACGAAAAAGGCAGATAATGCCGCTCTAAACTGACTTGGGTCTTGGCCTGCAAGCAAAATGGCCATTGGTGGACCACCGATAGCAGCGATATTGCCAAATATGCCTGAAAATACCCCAGCGATAAATAAACTGAGGCGATTAATGGGGGCGGTAAAGCGAAAAATGCTAAGAATAACAGCAATAAACACAATGCCTGCAATCACTAAGCCTAGTATGGCTTGTGGGGCAAACAGCAATAATCCAGCGCCTAAAAACCCCCCAGGGATCCGCCCGAGTAAGGCATATTGCAAACCATTAAATTGTAGGTGACCGCGTTCTCTAAATAAGGTCATTGCAGAAATGGCAAAGCCCATAACAATAATAGGAACAGGAACTAATTGAGGATTAACAATATACAGTAGCGGGCTTGCAACAACGGCTAACCCAAAGCCAATTAAGCTTTGGGTTAGCGCGCCAAAAAACACGATAATCGATGCCAGTATCAAGGTCGTTGGATCGATAAATGACATCATAAGTTCTCTTTAAAAACATGACGACTTCTTATTAGGGTCGTTTCAAAGTCTGTGAGGTATTGACTAATCAGTGAATTATTCGAGCTCTTCCCACTCGATACCCATATCATCCATTAACTTTTTCGCTTCACTTGGAATGCTATCAGGCTGATCTTTTGATAGATCACCGTCATAAGGTAATGGTTGACCTGTGTACGCATGCAAAAATGCTTCGCATAGCAGTTCACTGTTAGTTGCATGGCGCAGATTATTTATCTGGCGACGCGTCCGCTCATCCGTCAGTACTTTTAATACTTTTAAAGGGATAGAAACCGTAATTTTTTTTACTTGTTCATTTTTTTTGCCGTGCTCGGCATATGGGCTGATATATTCGCCATTCCACTCAGTCATTAACTTACCCTTAACGATAAATACGCTGCAGATTTTAAACCGTTACAATCTCTAGTCAAATTATTGCTACTATTTAATCCCGATTGCAAATAGATTTCTTGATGTTTAGACGTCTAAACGTCTATTTAAGTTGACGGATGGGGATCTCTTAGGTAAATTTGGACGTCTAGACATCTCTTTGTGTGTTTGTGAAATTTTAGGAGTCACCATGACTAAGCATCAAAACGCCACATTGGCCGTTCGCCAAGGTATTGAAACAGACACACAACATGGTGCTATCGTGCCACCGATTTATTTATCGACCAATTATTCATTCGATGGCCACAATAATCCGCGCGAGTTTGATTACAGTCGTTCGGGTAATCCTACTCGATGTATTTTAGGTGACGCACTCGCCAAACTCGAGCAAGGTGCTACCGGCGTGGTGACATGTACCGGCATGGCGGCGATTACATTGGTGACTAGCTTACTTGGCCCAGAGGATTTATTGGTTGTGCCGCACGATTGTTATGGTGGCAGTTACCGCTTATTTACTAACTTGGCCAAAAAAGGCCAATTTAAGTTATTGGTTGTTGATCAAACTGATGCGCAAGCGCTGAGCAAAGCGATAGCTCAAAAACCGAAAATGGTGTGGTTAGAAACGCCATCGAATCCTTTATTGCGGGTGGTAGACATTAATGCCATTAGTATCGCTTGCCATGACGTTGGCGCGCT
This sequence comes from Shewanella sp. AC91-MNA-CIBAN-0169, assembly GCF_040310165.1. NCBI lineage: Bacteria > Pseudomonadati > Pseudomonadota > Gammaproteobacteria > Alteromonadales > Shewanellaceae > Shewanella > Shewanella sp. AC91-MNA-CIBAN-0169. Next base: position 89,761 of record NZ_JBEOPM010000013.1, on the reverse strand, counting down.
AGTGACAGTCGATAACACCTTTTTATCACCAATATTACAGCAGCCATTATTATTAGGTGCAGACATTGTTATTCACTCAACCACCAAATACATCAATGGTCATAGCGATGTGGTCGGTGGAGCGGTAGTGGCTAAAGATCCTCAAGTGGGTGAGTTGTTACATTGGTGGTCAAATACTCTTGGGCTTACGGGTTCAGCATTTGACAGTTATTTAACCCTCCGAGGCTTACGTACTTTAGCGGTACGAATTCGTGAGCATCAACGTAATGCACAAAAGATTGTTGAGTTACTCAGCGCCAGTGATGTGGTGGCCAAGGTGTATTATCCGGGTTTAAAAGACCATCTAGGTCACGAAATTGCGGCAAAACAACAACAAGGCTTTGGTGCTATGTTAAGTTTTGAGTTAATTGGCGGCGAAGCGGAAGTGGTGGCATTTTTAAAGGCGCTGTCGTTGTTTAGTATTGCCGAAAGTTTAGGCGGAGTGGAAAGTTTAGTCGCCGTTCCGGCCACCATGACCCATAGAGCAATGGACCCACAAGCAAGGCAAGAGGCTGGTATTAAAGAGACTTTATTGAGACTATCTGTCGGTATTGAAGATGCAGATGACCTCTTGGCCGATATTCAAGCAGGCCTAGCAGCTGTTGCCGCGATAAAATCAGCTTAATTCGAGTTTAAGTTAGCTGTGGTTTCGACCAAATTGGGTAAAATAGCAAAACATGCACTTGCAACACTATTGGTTTCAAAATAGAAGTCTAGCAGTCGCAACAAAAGTCGTAGTTGTTTAAGGAGTCAGTAATGACGCGAAGTCATTTACATAAGTTTGGTGGTTCAAGTTTAGCGGATGCAGATTGCTATCGCCGTGTTGCACATATTCTACTTACGCATGGCCAGAGTGATGATTTAGTTGTGGTATCCGCCGCCGGAAAAACGACTAACTTCTTATACAAATTATTGAGCCTGCGTGACAGCGGTCAGTTGTGGCAAGAAGAGCTGCAAATTCTGATCAGTTACCAGCAGACGTTAATTGAACAATTATTATCAAACGAGCAAGCGCGTGATTTACGCGAACGTTTGTCTACCGACAAATCTCAGTTAGTCAGCTTATTATCTTTAGAGCAACGTAACGATTACCAATTAAACCAAGTGGTGAGTTTTGGTGAACGTTGGTCGGCGCGCTTAATGGCCGCTTTGTTACGAGAAATGGGCGTAGCTGCGACTCATGTCGATGCGTGCTCTATTTTGGTAGCCGATGAAGGCGCCGTACCCAATATTTTAGTGGCTGAGTCTCGTGACAAGGTACAGGCCTTATTAGCCTTGCACCCGCAAGAGCGTTTAGTGATCACCGGCTTTATATGCGCTAACCGCCACGGCGATACCTTATTGCTGGGTCGCAATGGTTCTGATTTTAGTGCCACCTTAATTGCCAGCTTAGCTGACATTGAACGCGTTACTATTTGGACCGACGTTGAAGGGGTATTTAACGCCGACCCGAATAAAATTAATGATGCTAAATTACTCAAGAGTATGTCATTAGCCGAAGCTGACCGCTTAGCGCGCCTGGGCTCTCCTGTATTGCATTCTCGGACCTTACAGCCGTTATTTAATACCGACGTGAGCCTAGCGGTACGCTCAAGTTACGCTTCACACACTGACTTTACTCTAATTGCGCCACTGAGTTCATCAGCAAGTGCGCCAGTAGTGACTAACTTAAATGAAGTGGTGTTGTTTAGTTTTAAAATGAACGCAGACATTGAACCATTGTTGGCTATTTTAGATAAAGCAGGTATCACACCGTTAGCTTATTGGTCTCTGGCACAACATAAGTTTGAGTTGGCGTTAACGCTTGAAAGCCAGAAACAAGTGCAAGCTTTACTCACTCAATACAGCAGTGAATTTTTGATTGAAGAGTTGAGTGCCCAAACTGACTTAGGCCTAGTGGCATTAGTCAGTGCCGATGCTCATCACTTTAGACGCAGTTTTGCCCGACTACTCAGCCGTGATGCCAAACCGATTTATCAAGATGCATTAAGTTTGGTCACCTTAGTCCCGCAAGCTCAAGTGAGTTTATTGACCCAAAAAGTACATCGTCGTTGTGCTGGACCAAGAATGCGTATTGGAGTGTTATTGCTGGGAGTGGGTAACATTGGTGAGGCGTGGATTGATTTGTTTAAACGCGCCAGTCCAGCATTAGATCACGAACTTGAAGCCTCTGTTGAGCTCGTTGGTTTAGTCGGTTCGAAAAAAGCATTAATTTCTAACGACGGAATTAACCTTGAACAATGGCAGCAAGATTATCAACAGCAAGGCATTGAATGGGATTATGATCAGCTTTTTGATCAATTAGCGCAGTTATCATGCGATGAAATTGTCGCTTTAGATATCAGTGCTAGTGCCGCCTTAACCTTACAATATCCCGAGCTATTTGCCCGTGGTATTCATGTGGTAAGTGCCAATAAATTAGCCGGCTCAGGGCCATTGCCATTTTATCGTGAATTAAAGCAGCAGCTGAGTAATCGCCGCTTATTTTGGCGTTATAACGCCAGTTGTGGCGCAGGTTTACCTATTCAACATGCGTTAAATGACTTACGTAATAGTGGTGACACTATTGAAGCGGTGGGTGGTATTTTCTCGGGCACGTTATGTTGGTTGTTCGAAAATTATGATGGCAGTAAGCCGTTCTCAGAATTAGTACTGCATGCTCGCAGTTTAGGCATTACTGAACCGGATCCACGCGATGACTTATCTGGCCGCGATATGCAACGTAAGTTGTTAATCTTGGCTCGCGAGATAGGTTTAGCGGTAGAGCTAGACGATATTAGTCTTAACTCATTAGTGCCTCAAGCTTTAGCAGAGTTGTCACTAGAAGATTTTTTAGGGCGCATCAGTGAGTTAGACGATGATTTGTTGCAGCAGTATGTCGCTGCAGCTGAACAGAACAAGGTGCTACGTTATGTGGCTTCGCTGGATAAAGTCGAAGGTAAGTTACAGGCTGAAGTGGGTTTGCAGTGGGTTGATAATAATCATCCTTATGCGAATTTAACCCCAGGGGATAATGTGTTTGTTATTCGCAGTGCGTTTTATCAAGGTAATCCTTTGATTATTCGCGGTCCAGGGGCAGGGCGTGAGGTGACTGCTGCGGCTGTGCAGTCGGATTTGGTGCATATTTGCAAAGACCTGTTGCAAGAGTAGTTTTGTTAAAAAAGACCATTATTGATGGTCTTTTTTATGTCATATCGGGAATGTTTGAGAGCTGAAATTCAGCTCTTTTCTTTATTTGCCGCAAACCGCTCAACGCATAAATACTAAAATGTTAGATGACAAGTGTTCACATCTTGAAATGGAGTTCAAAATAATGATGAAAATCAAAGTATTTACTAAAGTGTTAAAACCTAAACTAAGCTTTTGGATGAAACCGATAGAACAAGCTGATTGTGGTTTACAAGACGAAATTAATTTATGGTTATCCACACAAACATCTATAGAAATTACAGAGATTAAACAAACTCAAAGCGGTGGATCATTTATGCCAGCGACATTAAATATTACCATTTGGTATCAGTAATATAACGAGATTTTTTTGTAAGTTTAAAGATTTAATCGACATCAATTAAAAGATAGATAATAAAAATGAATAGGTAGCATAAAGCTGCGTCCTTATTCTAAGTGCTGAAAAAGCTCAATAATAGAATGGCTTAGACTTTTTATTATATAAATATCCGATCGAGATTTCGACCAATTTGAAGTGATGTTTATGGATACTATTTTTGCGAGTATTTAAAGATTGGCCCAGTCTTTAGTTATCTTTATTTATTCTCAGGTAACGAATACTCTTAAGGCGACACAATCTAAGTCGCCTGTGCTTAGGCTTCTTCTACTGCGTCATCTTTTAATGATTCAGCTGTTTTATCGGTTAACGTTATTAATAGGCCTGTGAGTAGGCTCATGCTGTAACCGAGTACGGCGCCAATAATAAGTGGTGGAATGATAGCGGCTAGATCAGCATTTAAGGCAAAAGTGATGCAACAACCGATAAAGGTGCCGGGAATAAAGGCGAAGTTTTTATTACTGGCTTGTAAGCACATAAATGCGGTGACAATGCCTGTTAATGCATAGCTGATCATTGGCGAACCTAGAACACCGCTGCCTGCAATAATTAACCAGCCCCAGAATACACCGGAAAGATTGGTCATCATCGCCATCATCATGCCTTTAGCGCCAGTTTCCGTTTGAGCGAAAAAGGTACTGCAGCCCAGAAAGCCGACCCATGTCACGAGATGAAATACATCAGCAAGACCAGCCCAAACAGCTGCTAATAAACCAGCAGAAATTGCAATTTGCCAACGATGCGCCATGGTTGCCTCACAAAAGATTAAAATTAGAACGGTGAGTTCTAAATTTAGCACAATAAACTAAATTTAGGCAGTTAGGTTTTACAAAAGTCGATCCAGTTCGCAAATAAAAGCAACTGCTAATAAAACCAAACGTTATGCAACTCGATAATTGTCAGAGAGTCATCATGTCTACCGCACATTAACATCAGATATAGTCACTAATGCTATTAACTTTGTTAGAACCTAAGTGTTAGCGCACTTTTTAAAAAATAATTTGAACATTATCAAATGACACAGTCTGCAGGCTGATGAAAAAAAAGCCTGCAGATAGATGAACAAACGGCTGTTTTCAGCCGTTTTATATTGTCTATGATTTAGGCCTAGCGTTAATGTGATTATTACAAATTGCTTATTGATGGTTTTTTAGCTTGACTTAGTATGCAGTTAAACTAGTATATGGACATATAGACGTCCAAACGGCCAAATGATTTAGGTTAAGTTAATCATTTAAGCTGATTGGTATAGACTCCTAAGTGTTACAGAAGTTAAAGGAATACATTATGGCTTTTCATCATGCACAACATGCCCAGTCGTTAAATCAGAGCTTGTCTGAGCTGAATGATATTAATGTGTCTTTTGAGTTTTTTCCGCCATCAACGCCAGCAATGGAAGAGATTTTGTGGAATTCTATTCGTCGTTTAGAACCATTGAACCCTAAATTTGTATCAGTAACATACGGTGCCAATTCAGGTGTACGTGACCGTACTCATAGCGTGATTGAACGTATCCAGAAAGAAACCAATCTACTCGCTGCGCCGCATTTAACCTTGGTTGATGCTAGTGATGAAGAATTGGTTGAGCTGGCAAAGCATTATTGGAATTCTGGTATTAGAGACATTGTGGCATTGCGCGGTGATTTACCTGACGGTAGCCCAAAACCAACTCGCTTTGCCAATGACTTAGTGCGTTTACTGCGCTCAGTGGCCGACTTTGATATTTCGGTAGCAGCGTATCCTGAAGTGCATCCTGATGCGCGTAATGCGCAGGCTGATTTAATTAACTTAAAGAAAAAGATTGATGCGGGTGCTAACCGCGCCATTACTCAATTTTTCTTTGATGTTGAATCTTACTTACGTTTTCGCGACCGTTGCGTTACAGCAGGTATAGATGTTGAGATTATTCCAGGGATATTACCTGTGACTAACTTTAAACAAACTAAGCGTTTTGCTGGCATGACCAATGTCGCCATTCCACATTGGTTACATCGTCAATTTGAAGGTTTAGATGACGACCCTGCAACACGTCAATTAGTGGGTGCCAACGTTGCTATTGATATGGTGAAAGTATTGTCCCGTGAAGGTGTTAAAGATTTCCATTTTTATACCCTTAATCGTGCAGAATTAACGTATGCCATTTGCCATACATTAGGCGTGCGTCCAAAGTAGTACAGTGTAACATTCACTCAATTAAAACCCCGTTAATGGTTCCATTAACGGGGTTTTTGTTTAAATATTCGACGTTTGCCGTATTCTTTTTTGAATATATTTAGCCTATGGTGGTAAGACAATAACCAATAACCAATAACGAATGACTAAAGAGGTGTGATGATGAAAACATCCTTTTACAAGCTCGCTGCATTGGCTGGCATAACGATGCTAACTGTTATGACCGCAGAAGCTGCAGAAACAACTTCCCCACAACTGCCGGTTCCTGCTGCGGCTCAGCTATGTACTTCTTGCCACGGTGCACAAGGTCAAGGTATCGACATTATTGGCCCTCGTTTAGCAGGCTTATCTGCCGATTACATCAGCAATCAACTTGCGTTATTTCATGCAGGTAAACGTCAAAATCCAACCATGTTAGCAATGGCTGCAACGGTGCAAGGTGACAATATTGCTGTGGTAGCGCAATATTTTAGTCAGCAACCTGTTGCTGACATTCCGCTCCAATTTCGCGGTGACAAGGTTGGTATTAGCGATCCGTTCGAAAAATTAGCCTTTCAAGGTGACTGGTCACGTACCATTCCAGCATGTGTTAGTTGCCATGGTCCATCTGCCGTGGGTGGCGGGCAGTTTCCTCGTTTAGCGGGGCAGCAAGCCAGTTACCTTAAAACCCAATTATTAGCCTGGCAAGAGGGCTCTCGTACAGGCGATGCTGATAACATGATGGGCAATATTGCGCTGAAATTAACGGCTGCCGAAATCGATGGGTTATCTCAGTTTTTTGCCAATATAAAATAAGGACATGGCTATGAAATTATTATCGCTATTGACCATTGGCGCTCTGTTTAGCTTGCCTTTACAGGCCGATGAATTATTGACCGAAGTTCCGGCTAAGCCTACTGCGGTAAAATCGTCAGAGTCTTCGACGACACTACCCGATCGCCAAGCTGCATTACCTGCGCTGGAGAAAAAAGTTGATGCTGTTTATCTTCAACCCGCACCATTAACTGCTATTCCCGAGGGGGATTTTGGTGACAAGGTTCGGTTAGGTTATCAATTGTTTGTTAACACCCAACAGCTACGAGACAAGTACGTTGGCAATGAGCTCAATTGTGTTAACTGCCATATGAATTCAGGACGACAAGCTAATTCGTCGCCTTTATGGGCTGCATACTTTGCTTACCCTGCTTATCGTAAGAAAAACGATAAAGTAAACTCTTTTCAAGAGCGCATACAAGGTTGTTTTACCTATTCGATGAACGGTAAAGCTCCGGCGGCAAACTCTCCTGAACTTGTGGCAATATCGGCCTATTCTTACTGGTTGGGCATGAGCGGATTAATGGATCAATACAAGGTTGCAGGCCCAGTGCCTGAGTTGTCTGATGTGGAGTTGGTTAAAGGCGGTAAACGGGATGATTTCCCAATGCCAGCAGCTATTGCTAAACATTTGGATACTGCAGCGTTAAGCCAGCTTCCTGGGCGCGGCTATCCGAAAACACCTCAACCTGAACTGGCTTATTCTCCTGAACGTGGTCAGGTAGTTTATCAAGCACATTGCCAAGTGTGTCATAGTGAAGATGGCCAAGGACAAGTGATTGCTGGTGTTACTGCATTACCACCATTATGGGGAGCTCAAAGCTATAATTGGGGCGCAGGCATGCATAGGGTAAATACAGCTGCTGACTTTATTTATGAAAATATGCCGTTAGGTAAAAGCGTGCAATTAACGGTTCAGCAAGCTTGGGATGTAGCGGCTTACCTTAATTCGTTTGATCGGCCACAAGATCCTCGTTTTAACGGTGATGTGAGTAAGACTCAAGCCACCTATCATAAGCACCAAGGATATTATGGCCAATCCGTTGCCGGCAAGCCTGTTTTGGGCACGGCTTCGTATCCGGTTTTCCCGCTTAAAAATAATATAAAGTAATCATATTTGCTTAGTCTAAACCATTAATCTTTGTCAGTTATACCCATTAAGTTAACGTTTAATGGGTATTTTTATTGGTTGTTAATTCATTTTCAGAAATGTAATACGCAGAGCGCTTATTGAGCATGATGCTAAATGTCAGTATATTCAGTCATCATCATCACCATATAGGCTGGGCAATGACATTATTTACTTCAGCAGCACAATCGTGCCCACTTTGCCAGCAAGCTAACGGTTGTGCGATGGAGCAAGGATTAGCCATTGATGCATGCTGGTGTGCTAAGCAAACGTTAGACATGCCATTGATTATTGAGCAGTACAAAGCCGCATCTACTTTGGTTGATTTGCCGAATGGCCAATGTGTTTGTCAGTCATGTATGACTAAATTGGTGCAACAATTCAACATAGACCCCGTTGAAACTTATTCACCAGAACCAGAACCAGAACCAGAACCAAAATCTGAATCAGAACTCAAACCATAACTATAGCCATAACTATAACTATAACCATAATCATAATTACCATTCATTAGGGGCGTTTCTATGCCAACGAAAGTGATTAATTTTAATGACAAGTTCTCTTTGTTCAACCAGCATTGGTCTCCTCGTGTAATTGCAGAAATGAATGACTATCAATTTAAATTGGTTAAAGTCGAGGGTGAGTTTGTTTGGCATGAACATGCCGATACTGACGAAGTGTTTATTGTAATGGAAGGAACGTTGCAGATCGCTTTTCGCGATAAGGACATTACGCTTCAGGCAGGGGAAATGTTTGTTATTCCTAAGGGGGTTGAGCATAAACCCATGGCGAAAAAAGAATGCAAAATCATGATTATCGAACCTCGAGGTGTCGTCAATACGGGTGAGATAGATAGCGATCGAACGGCGTTAAATGATCAGTGGATATAAAGCAGACCCTTTCTGGTCATTTATGACAGGACTCTGTTCATGCGATCGCATTTCAAGCAATAGCCGCTGGTGTGACGTCAATACGATTTTTAATGAGAAGCCATTGTTAACCCAATGTTAATTTTTATTGTTAGCCTGCTGTTAGTCGGTATACTGAGGAGATTGCGTGTTGGCCATTAAGCCAAAAAGTCTGACATATAACGCTATGTATACTAGAGGATAATAATAATGCTTAGAAAAATTCTCGTTGCTGTCGCGACTATTATAGCGATCCCTTTTGTTGTCGCCCTATTTGTTCAAAAAGACTATTCAGTCACTCGTACTATCACCATAGATAAACCGATCTCCGAGGTTTTTGATTACGTTAAACATCTAAAAAACCAAGATAATTTTAGTAAGTGGGCGCAAATGGATCTCGAGATGGTGAAAGCCTACCGCGGTACCGATGCGACAGTAGGCTTTGTGTCTGCTTGGGCAAGTGAAAACCCAGATGTAGGTGTTGGCGAGCAAGAAATTATTGCCATAGATGAAGGTAAACGTATCGATTTTGAATTACGGTTTATTTCACCCTTTGAAGCGACCGAGCCTGCCTATATGAGCACTACAGCCGTTAATGCTAATCAAACTAAAGTTGATTGGGGTTTTAGTGGCCATTTTGCTTATCCAACTAACTTAATGTTTTTGTTTATCGATTTTGAAACCATGATAGGTACTGATTTACAGCAAGGTCTAGAGTCATTGAAAGTGGTACTCGAAAAATAATTTGTATGTGCATGAGCTAATGAATCATCTTGAAGATGATTCATTAGCTCATGCAGTGGCTTGCCATGGTTAACTTAATCGGGGTAATCTAAAAAATGCAATCGTTGCAGTGGAGTTGGGCCACCGTAACCATAATAAAAATAACCAAACATCTAATAATTATAATATTCGACATAAGTCATTACTCATTATGAGGTTTTTTACATGGAAGCAGTCACGCAATTTGTCAGTATGATTAACAGTATAGTATGGGGTGTTCCCATGCTGATTTTGATTTTAGGAGTAGGGCTGTTTCTGTCGATAGGCTTAAAATTTATGCCTATTTTAAAGCTGAATCGAGGTTTTAAATTATTATGGTCGGGTCGTCAGGTTACTGATGAAAGTGAAAAAGGTGATGTCAGTCCGTTTAATGCTCTCATGACTTCATTATCGGCCACCATTGGTACGGGTAACATCGCTGGTGTGGCTACGGCGATTTTTATTGGCGGACCCGGGGCATTATTTTGGATGTGGTGTACGGCGCTCGTGGGTATGGCGACTAAGTTTTCGGAAGCTGTACTGGCGGTAAAATATCGTGAGACAGATGCTAATGGAAACCATGTTGGCGGCCCGATGTATTACATCAAAAATGGTTTAGGCAGTAAATGGGCCTGGTTAGGCACTGCATTTGCTCTGTTTGGTTCGATTGCCGGTTTTGGTATTGGTAATACTGTACAAGCTAACTCAGTCGCTGATGCAATGAGCAGTAACTTTGGTGTACCTAATTGGGTTACTGGTGTGGTGTTAATGGTGCTAGTGGGTGCGGTACTCATGGGCGGTATTAAACGTATTGCTGAAGTGGCGGGTAAGTTAGTGCCATTGATGACGGTATTTTATATTACCGCAGGTTTAGCTGTATTGATTGTATATGCAGACGAAGTACCTGCTGCTTTTATGTTGATTATTGAAAGTGCCTTTAACCCAGTAGCAGCTCAAGGTGGTTTTGCGGGTGCAGCGGTATGGGCTGCGATTCGTTTTGGTGTGGCACGTGGTGTATTTTCAAATGAAGCGGGGTTAGGGAGTGCGCCAATTGCTCATGCGGCGGCGCAAACTAATAACCCAGTGAAACAAGGTTTAGTGGCCATGTTAGGGACGTTTATTGACACGCTCATTGTGTGTTCAATAACGGGCTTGGCGATTGTAGTTTCTGGTGCGTGGACATCTGGCGAAAACGGCGCTGCATTAACCTCTCTTGCATTTTCACATGCTTTGCCCATGGGTAATTATATTGTGGCCATCGCATTGGCTGTGTTTGCCTTTACCACTATTTTAGGGTGGAGTTTTTACAGTGAAAAATGTATTCAATACTTATTGGGCGACAAAGCGGTTAAGCCATTTCGTCTAATCTGGACCTTGGTTGTGCCTTTGGGTGCAGTAAGTTCGCTAGAGTTTATTTGGTTATTAGCCGACACGTTGAATGCGATGATGGCGATTCCAAACTTAATTGCGTTAGTGCTATTAAGCCCTGTGGTATTTGGCTTAACCCGTGAATACTTTATCAAGCAACGTGCACTAAAAGCCAAAGCATAGTGTGAGTAAATCGTGTGGGTAAATAGTGCAGGTGCATTGTTCGGATAATTTGTTCGGATAATTTGTTTGGCTGAATCGCTTGGCTAAATCATTCAGCAATCGCCGGATAATGGCACCGAGCAATATAATTCAACAATAATAATAGCTAAGCATGTTTATCAGTACATTGACAAACATGCTTTTTTAAAAGGATTTTTATGAAGCACGTTTTTTTTACTGCCTCTGTTGCCGCTATCTTGAGTGCGGTGTTAGTGTCGGGTTGCTCTAACCTGTCACTGCGAACCAATGCGGGTACAATTGCGCTAGGCAATGCCACAATAGCTGGAGTTGATACCTACACCTCAGCAGAAATGTCTAGGTTCAAAGCACAGTTTCTTGGCGATGTGACCACGTCATATTGTGAAAATTCATCGGATCCTGAAAAGTTAGATGATCTTCCAAGTTTGTCTTCAATGACTAAGTCACTCAAATTACAAGTGACTCAACGAGGCGGTAATGCCATTGTGTTGAAGCAATGTGGCAAAGTTAATTACCCGTCTTGTGCTGTTTATTTAGAGTGTAACGGCGAGGCATATGTCATCGACCGTGGCTTATAACTAGACCCATCTTTCTAGCGCCTATTGGAGTCATGCAATAGGCGCTAATCTAATCGTTTACTGAATCGCATCGCTGCAATCCATAATCCAATGACTGTAAAACCCACCAGCCATAACACATCGCTAATTAACTCACCTAACGTCGCCCCTTTTAACACAATCGCTCGGATCACCCGCATAAAATGGGTCCCTGGTAGTGCTTCAGCAATCCATTTGGCTGCCGTCGGCATGGCTTCTAATGGGGTGATAAATCCAGAGAGTAATATGGTCGGTAATAATACAAAAATGGTCATTTGCATGGCTTGTAGCTGGGTTTTTGCAATAGTGGATATGATTAACCCTAATGTCAGACTCGCGGTAATAAACAGTAAAGTGCCTAATAATAAATGACTGATAGCGCCATTGATGGGCACTGCAAAAATAATATTGCCCAAGCCCAAAATAATGGTCATTTGCACTAAGCCGATGACGATGTAGGGCAATATTTTTCCAATCATTAGTTCTATTGGTTTAATCGGAGTGGTGATTAATAATTCAAGATTACCGCGTTCACGCTCACGAACGATGGCTGATGAAGTAAACAGTACCATGGTCATGGTCAGAATGACGGCGATTAAACCTGGAACAATATTTACCGCTGATCGCTGCTCCGGATTATAAAACAAGCTAACTTCAAACCGAGATTGGCTGCTGGTTTGCTCAGGTACAATATCGTTGAGCGATAGGTTTCGTAGTTGCTTTATCGCGCCAGCAATCATGGTGTCTGAACCATCGACTATCCATTGGCCAATCGGCTCATTGCGAGCGATTTTTTCGTTCAAAGTAGGCGGTAAAATTAATGCCGCTTTAATGTCGCCACGGCGAATAGCAGCCTGAGCTTGCTCGGCTGTGGTGAGATAGGATGTGACTTCCACTACCTGGGTGACTTTTACCGCCTCGACTATCCAGCGCCCTGCTGCTGAGTCACTTTGATCAACAATAGCGACTGGTATTGCCCGTACATCAGTATTGATGGCATAGCCGAATAATAACAGCTGGATCAGCGGGATCATTATCACCATAGCAAAGGTAATTCGATCGCGCATAAGCTGCTTAACTTCTTTAGCGGTAATGGCGTGAATGCGCATGTAGCTATGGCGAATACTGTTCAGCATGTTGTTAGCCCTTATGTTGCTTCATGGGAGGCTGGAACACGCTGTCCAGTATGACTGACAAAAACGTCTTCAAGATTAGCGCTAACCAAGTGAATATCTTGCAGGTTAACGGGGCGATTATGCTGTTGGCACTGATGCAGTAGCCAAGAGATAGGATCTGCCACTTGTTTGCTGACCAAGACCCGTAATCTATGGCCTAACTGCGCCGCAGAGGTCACTTCAACGTGACTGATTAATGCTTGTTTTAACAGCCTTAAATCAGTGGTGTTGATTTCAACCACATGGGCATTGATGTTATCCATTAATGCTTTTGGCGTGTCATCTGCTCTGATCCTGCCTTTTTCCATAATGGCAATTTTATGGCAGCGTTCGGCCTCATCCATATAATGGGTAGTCACTAAAATACTGGTGCCTTGTTCAGATAAATCGAACAGTTGCTCCCAAAAGTCACGCCTGTTTTGTGGATCAACGGCTGAGGTGGGTTCATCTAAAAACAGTAACTTAGGTTGATTTAAACAGGCGCAGGCAAGGGCCAATCGTTGTCTTTGTCCACCGCTGAGGGTGCCAGCCAGTTGATATTGATACTGGCTTAGCTTGTAAGTGCTTTGCAGTTGATCAATGCGTTTTTTGCAGGTGCTACTGTCGATACCATAGATTCGTCCAATAAATTGCAGGTTCTCTGTAACCGTTAAGTCATCGTAGAGGGAAAACTTTTGGGTCATATAACCAATGTTATGGCGTAATGCTTCAGCCTGCTCCGGGATGGCTAACCCCATGACATTGATGGTGCCTTCGGTGGGAGTGAGTAAACCAGTTAACATTCTAATGGTGGTTGATTTACCACAGCCATTTGGGCCTAAAAAACCATAAATGTTGCCTTTCGGCACCAATAAATCTAATTGCTCGACCGCAGCAAAGTCGCCAAATTTTTTGGTGAGGCCATGAGCTTGAATTACCCATTGTGGGTCTACGGATGGTGTCATTTTTGTGTCGGCAATATAACTTGGGCTGGTATGCCCGTAGGTAGCTCGCTGGCCGAACTGTCTAAACTCACTTCGGCTAGAAAAGCTAATCGTGACCGATCTGATTGATTCAGCGCGTAGTAGGGGGTAAATGCTGGTTCAGTACTTATCCAACGCAGTGTGCCGTTAAATGTGCCGTCGATACCATCTACACTGACCGACAACGTTTGGCCAATGTGAAGTTTGGCAGCATAGGGTTCAGGTATATACACTCTGGCGTAGGGCGCTGCATCAGCTTGAATAACTGCAACGATTGCACTCAGTTGGACGCGTTCGCCTACATTGTAAGGTAAGTTATCTAGCTTACCGCTGCGAGTTGCACGAATGCTTAAGTCGCTGTAAACCTGCTGCTCGTAACGTAGGTTGGCATTGGCAGCATCGAGTGCCGCTTGGGCTTGAAAAATATCTTCTTGGCGAACACCTTTGATTAATATGGTTAGCCGGTCGTTGGCGGCGTCATATTCTGCATTGGCTTGATCGCGAAGCGCTAAAGCACGATCGCGTTCTGCTTCACTGACTAGATTTTTTAATAATAAACTCGCGCTGCGTTGATAAGACTTTTGTGCTTCTATTTTGGCGGCGTTAGCACTTTTTAATGCCGAATTGGCACTGGCGATATCCTCAGGGCGCTCGCCATTGGTGAGTTTTAGTAAGTAGGCTTGGGCTTTGACCACTTCGGCTTGCATTACCGCTAAGCGCGCGGCTTGTTTTTGGGTATCAAATTGGACTAATAAATCACCGGCGTTGACTTGCATGCCTTTTTTAATGGGTTGTGCAGTAATGATTTCTGCGGCGGTTGAACGAAGAATGACTCGATCGCGCTCTAAGGTACCTAATGCTTGTGAAGGGGTGGCTGGGGTGCAGCCACTTATTAATATCAAGCTGGAGAATAACGTTGAAAATAACGCTGAAAATAGAATGTGTTTCATAGTAAGTCTCAACCATCGTGGTCATTACACTATAGCAAACTTGTCGTGTAACAATGCATTAGCTTATTTGATGATTGCACTTGTAAAGCCAGCTAAGTGTGACCTATGCCACACTTAGCGAGTTTCCTTTGTTTACTCTTTATTCGAAGTTGTTATCAAATTCTGAATCTTCAAATAAGTCGACAGCAGAAGTCGGGACAACATTTTTGAATTGGCGTGCAAAATGACGTTGCACCCCTTTTAAGTCGATATTGCCGATACCAGACGCAAAACCAAACCAAGCATACAGACCGCTAATGTCTTCAAACATTGGGGGTAAATATTTAGGGTGAGCAATAATGCCTTCTTGGTAAGCTTGATACAGAACAGGAATGTCTTCGATGGCTAATTTACCCAAAAACAGCATTGGGATTAGTTCTGGTAAACCTGTGCTGATGGCGCTACGAATAAAGTTAATGTTTTCAACATAACCGCGTACGTAGGAGATATCTTTAGTGAAAAAGCTGCCACCACCAACCATGCCACCACGAAACACCCGTTGAGTAACACGATAACTGTCTTTTGAACTCAGGTTGAGATTTCTAAAGTATCGATAGACTTCAATAAAGTCGGCACCTTGTTCTGCCATGTCGACAGCAGATACTCGATCGCTAATTCGACGAGCACGGCCTGGATTTGAGCTTAATGTCAGCATTTCCATCAACACTGCTAAGCCTTCCTGCGACGCTGTCACTCGTGGTGAACCAACACTGAGCCAAGTTGCATGTGGTTGCGCCCGACCATTAAGTGTGGTGCCCACATGCACCCAGCCTTCGTGCACTTCATATACATTGAGATCCGATTCGCTGAACATGGCGCGGGTATTGAGCTTAACGGTATCGCCACCTACTGCCGCATCAGAGACAATACCATCGCTCAATTTAACGTGAATTTCATCGTTATGAAAATACTTCACTAAGCGTTCGCTAAGAATAGTTACCGCTTCTGGGGCGGTCACAATTTTAGGATGACGGCTACTCATGTGACGCGCTGCTGGCAGCGAAAATATATGGCTTAAGCGATCGCCCAGTTGGCGTACCGTATGACGATCGCCATGTAATTTGTCGCTCGCACTGCCGTATAGCTCTTGGCTGAGTTTACCAAACATTGGCTTGCCGCGGTTATGCAGCATGTCTATTACTATTCGATATTGGTCAATGTTAGCCAGTAAAATTTTACCTAGCTTATCGCGTTTGCCTAAACCTCGCTCAACGGCATTTTTTAACCCTTGAAGGTCGGTCTGGGTCTGATCTGCGTTAAATGATAAAGGAATCGATTGATAGAAATCATTACTGACGTTGGGTAATTCTTTGCTTTGTTTGGCTAAAAAGTCATCTTCAACTTGTCTTGGCCATTTTATCGAATCCAAAATTTTAATCGGTGCTTGGATGCGAATTAATTCATCAGAAAAACGACGAATATCTTGTTGATAACGCAATAAAGAGTCAGACATTGTCTTTTCCTAATCTTGAGAATGTTGTAAGCAGTATTAGCACTTATATTAGCAGATGTTGATCGCAAAACGGCAATGAAAAAATACCTCAAATGTAGCACTGTTTTGGTGCGACAAATCAGTTTATATCGCAACCCCCTCTAGTCATATTATTTAAGTCTATAAAAATTATAGGTTATTTATTTGGCATTAAAACTGCTTTAGCTAAAGTAGTCTTGATTAAAAGGAAAACCTATGGCAGCGATGAGCTATTTAAGTGTGATTGAGCGTTACCATGAATATGAACACTTGGTACACGAATTATTAGAATCGATTTTGATCGGTGTGGGAGACATTAATCTATTCGAACAGCCTATTTCAGCTAAAATTTTTGAAGACATGGCGATTAGTTATCCCTTTGTGGAACTCATTTATTTACTTGATCAGCAAGGGATGCAGATTTGCCCTAATATCAGTGTCATTAATCAGCAAGTTAAGCTAATGGCTTGCGGTCATCATGCTGACCGAAGTCAGCGACCTTATTTTACTCAATTGACTGCCATCGACACCGTTCATATCACTCGACCTTATTTATCTAACTCCGGTGGTGGGCTGTGTTTGTCGGCATCACAAATGATTAAATCGGCCTCTGGGCAAGTGGTTATTGTGGTTATTGATGTCAACCTAACACGATTAATCGAGTTTATGATGGGCGACAGTGCTCGGCGTAAAATGTCACCGTTTTTTAAAAGCATTTATGCTGCAATTGTACTGTGTCTGTTTGTGTTGGTGAGTGTACTTATGTGGACCGTGATCCGCGATATTTATACCTTATTTAGCCAAATATCTGCGACCCATGATCCGCTACAGCCCTTTGGTATTATCATTTTTCTTACATTGGCTTTAGCTATTTTTGATTTGGGTAAAACCATTTTGGAAGAAGAAGTGCTTATGCATAAAGATATCTTCCGCCACAGTTCGACCCGAAGAACGATTACGCGGTTTATTTCGACCATTTTGATCGCGATTTCAATTGAAGCTTTGCTGACCATGTTTAAAGCGTCGCTGGGAGAAAAGCAATATATTGAACCAGCCATTCTGATGATGTTGGCGGTCGTTGGGCTATTGGTTGGGTTAGGGATATATGTGTACTTAGGGGCCAAAGCTGAGCTGCTACTCACACAAACACAAGCAGGTAAGCACACTAGGCGCGTACAAACTAAGAGTGAATAGGCGATTAATTAGCGCTTAATAGTGTTTAAGTTCGCTCGCTTAAAATAGACAGGGATAAACGACATTAGCGTTTATCCCTATTTTTTAGAAAAAGTCGTCGTCACCAATCGCTTTACGTAATTGAGCTTGTTCGAGGAAATCTTCTAACCTGCGTTTTACTTGGCGTTTATGTTGTAATGTTTCGGCGGATTTAACGTTTCTAGGCGTTGTCATCGCGTCCATTTCTGTGTC
Organism: Shewanella sp. AC91-MNA-CIBAN-0169; assembly: GCF_040310165.1. Taxonomy (NCBI): domain Bacteria; kingdom Pseudomonadati; phylum Pseudomonadota; class Gammaproteobacteria; order Alteromonadales; family Shewanellaceae; genus Shewanella; species Shewanella sp. AC91-MNA-CIBAN-0169. The sequence continues at coordinate 72,186 of NZ_JBEOPM010000013.1, read as the reverse complement.
ATCAGGCACTCTTTCACTAAGATTAGCCATAACAAAACCCTCATGTTGAATAAAAGCGTGGTATTAATTCAATGAGCATTTTCTAACTAAAAAAACCTAAATAGGGAAGTAAAATATTTTTCCTCAGTTGGACAGCTATTTTTACCTTTCTCTTTGAGCTTAGCAGTAAATGTTTTTCTTGCTAGTAAAACAAACTAGCTTGTGCGAAGAGTATGCTTGTGATCAACTATTCTGGATGTGCTGATGTGCTGATGTGCTGATGTGCTGATGTGCTGATGTGCTGATGTGCTGATGTGCTGATGTGCTGATGTGCTGATCGTAGATAATGCTCCGCTTTCAATACAGATAAAAAAACGCCACCTTTAACTCGGTGGCGTCGATATGAACAATACTGCAAAGCGCATATGCGATAGGTTGACTCGTTATAGGCTAAAGCCATATGAGTAGCCTAAAACGACTTTAGCATCATTGTCCGGTAAGTCCGTGTCAGAGGCCATAAATGAGACAGTTCCTAGGTCTGTTTCAGCGCTTAATGTGACATTGTAGTCTGCATAGGTGTCGCCGAATAAATCTTCAACGACATCGCCTTGTGAGTAACCGTAGTGGAACGCAATGCTGAGCTTTTCTGTTAACGGGAAACTGGCATTGGCTTGGATATAGTTCCAATCTGTTTCGTCACTTGCACCTGACACATCAGAATCAGCGTTGATCACTTGAGAATAACCCACATCTAACCATTTCCATCCAAGTACTAAGGCTACTTCACCAAAATCAATACTGCCACCAGCATCTGGGTAAGCATAATAAAGATAGCTAATGTCGTAAGTTAGGTCTTCAGTAAAGTTACCGCCATAACCACCATAAAGATCTAATTCGTAGCTGGTTTCATCACCGAAATCGACATTCGATACCCAAGTTCCAGCATAAAATCCAGAGTCATGAGCATAGTCAATGCCGCCTTGAACGGCTGCTTCATTATTGGTTTGCGTGGTGCCACGCCATAAGTAGTTCGATGTTGCGCCAATATTGCCAGTGACTTCAGCAAGGGCAGAGCCGCTTAGTAATAAGCCTGTTGATAATGCAATAGCTTGATATAGTGATTTTTTCATCTTCATCCCTTAAAGTTTTATTATCACTGAGGCATTTATGTGTCATTAAATGAGCTCAATGTTGGTTTGTCTGAAGATCAATTAGCGAATCGCATGCCAATAATTTTTTATTATTTAAATTAGTGGGTTATATAATACTGGATCATTTTGTTGCATCTTTGTTGCCGCTAAATGATGCACTAATGCACTTTTATTGTGCAACGAGACTTTGGGCTTAGGTATTTGCTTATATTGAGTCGATTAGCGTTTTGCTGTACGAAAGAAGGGATTCTGAAGTGATCTATATTGTTCATGTAACTCAGGCATCTGGATAACAGATTAAGCAGAGCTGAAAAATAACCAATAAAAAACCTCCACAGAGGAGGTTTCTATCAAAAAAAGACTGAGCGTAATAATTAATTAACGCTATCTTTTAGTGTTTTACCAGCTTTAAACTTAGGCACAGTAGCTGCAGCGATTTGAATTTCTTTGCCAGTTTGTGGGTTACGGCCTGTACGAGCAGCACGTTGAGTGGTTTCAAAAGAACCAAAACCAACAATAGAAATTTTATCACCATTTTTCATGGCTTCAGTTACCGCTTCTTCGAAAGATTTTAGTGCGCGGCCAGCTTCAGCTTTAGTTAGTTCCGCATTCTCAGCGATTTTTGCAATTAATTCACTTTTGTTCATATTGATATTCTCTGCTTTCCATAGAAGTGTTTTTTAAAACATGAATAACATGCCACAAGCCATGCTGGTTTAAAAGCACTTTATCCCATAAATTCAGTATCTGTAATGGTTTTAGAGCAAAATCAGTACAAATAATGTCTTTTTTGGCTCTGTGGTTATTCTTCTAGCAGTTGGTAAAGAATTTTCTTTACTAACTGTGGTTCGAAAGGCTTATCACATAAGGCGTTAACTCCAGCACTAAATACATTACTTAGGTGGGTGTCATTGGCTTCTGACGATACCATTAGAATGGGGATATGTGATTGTTGACTGTGATTACGGATATATTGCGTTAATGCAAGACCATCCACCGAAGGCATGTTGTAGTCTGTTATCACTAAGTCATACATGTTTTCTTTCATTAGGTTGATAGCCTGCTCACCGTCAACCGCTTCAGTAATCAGTTGCATCCCTAAGTTACCAATAGTGCGTTTAATCACATTACGCGCCATTCGGCTATCATCAACGACTAATACCCTGATGTTATGCACGTCAAAGTGGCTTAAATCCAACTCGTCGTGGCTGAGTAAATCAATGGTCGAATTAAGTGCCGTCGCTAAGTGCTCAGCATTAAATGGTTTAGGCAAAATGGCGACAACACCTGATTGCCTAAAGATTTCGAGCTGTTCACGGCGACACTCACTGGACACCAGCATAAATTGAATATCATTTAACGCTGGAGTGCTTTTGATGTATTGCAGTAGCTCTGTGGCTTCACCATCGACAAAATGCAGTGCACTGGCGATTAAGTCGGGTTTATGGCGTTGAATAATCGTTTTGGCTTCCGCAATCGTTGCGGCAGTTTGAATGCTGCTCACCCCTTCTTGCTGAAGACGCGTAATGATAATTTTACGTTGAGTCTCTGACGGCTCAAGTAATAGGATGGATAATTCACTTGGGGATAAACTAGTCATAATTCACGTTCCACAGATATATTTATTATTATTTTGTTGTTTTAATGTTGCGCGTATGAGCGAATTGTACACTAAAAATGCCCTAAGGATGGCAGTCAAACCAGAGTAATAGTGTCTTATGCTTACTTTTTAACGAGATAGTCTCTCGTCACGTAAGACAATCCAACCCACCATTGAAATACCACCACGCTCAACAGTAACAACCACAGTGGGATCAGTGGTATGTCATAACCTTGAAACACAAGTTTTACGTCATCAGGGGTGATTTGATAGGCAATGATTGCTGTTGTGGTGATAGCTGTAAGTCCGAGAGTTTGTAAGCCTACGTAGCTAATCAACAGTACTTTTGTCCATGCAGCACGTCTGATTAAACCAATGAATACCGGTATCACTCCCAGTGTTAATAAATCATATGCTTGATATGTTGTTGCGCGCCAAATAGCAATAATAGTGAGTACAACATACAGTGAGATAAGAAGCATGACTCTAATTGGCATTCGGGGGGCTGTGTTTTGGTTCATATTGATCATCTAGCTGGAAAATTTGAGGTAGAATATCTCACAAAATAGAGCGATGGATACATTTTGATGACAGAAACACATTTTTGGGCGCTGGTAACACGAGATCAACCAGAGCAGTCTTCTGCTGATCTTGAATTGCGTTTACGCGAACAATTGCAACTCTTGGATGATGAAGCGCTAAAGACATTTGATAAAATGTTAGGCCAGCAATTACGCCGTAGTTATTTATGGTCAGTTTGGGGCGCTGCATACATCATTACTGGTTGCGATTCTGACTATGCCTTTGCTGAGTTTAGATGTTTTTTACTGTCGTTAGGTCAGCAATGGTATGACAAGGTTATTGCTAATCCTGACTGCTTGGGTGAGTTAGCACAATGGCCGTTAGTGGATGATTATGCTTACCCGTTTGTTGAAGACTACGATTTAATTGCAGGTAAAATTTACGAAGACCGTAATGGGGATGAGTTGCCGTTTATGCCATCAGGCCAGAATACACCAGTGGGTAAAAAATTCAGCACCAAGCCAAAAGTGATGCGTCAAACCTATCCTTTATTGAGCGCACGATTTCCTTTTTAGTGGGATGAAACTGTTAAGCGTTGGTTCAGCTTAACAGGTCTATAGTTATTACATATGATGCTGGCTAGATGGCTAACATTCAATTTAATGACGATTATCCGCATTGCAATATGGCCACACAGTTTAGACAAACGTTAAACATGTCGTGCTGGATTGATTGTTTAACTTACAGTATGAAGCGGTTGTGTTGTAAGCGTCTTAACCCCTTTGGAGGTCTATTATGAACGTAAAATATTTACTACTTGCTCCGGTATTGGTATGCCAAGTTGCCATGGCCGAAGATGCGCCAGAAGCGAACCCTGTTACCGAAGTGGGGCTGGTTAAAATTGAGTGGCAAAATCCAAAAGATTTTCGTGATATTAAAACCTCAAATGAACTTCAGTCGCGCTTTGAAAACCGTTTATTTGAAACCTTAACCAAAAACATCAATAAACAGGCTGAAAAAATCCTTAAGCCAGGGCAGACTTTGCAAATGCAAGTGACTAACTTTGATTTAGCTGGAGACATGCGACCAACATTTGGGGCTACGCCAGGTGATTTACGTATTGTAAAAGATTTATATCCACCCAGAGCGACGTTTAGCTACAGTGTAAATGAAGGTGACAAAGTCATTATTGCTGGAGATGAAAAAATTATCGACATGAGTTTTATGAACAATACGCGTAATTTCAATAACAGACCGTTTCAATATGAAACCAACTTATTTGATGATTGGTTACAAAAAACGGTAGCTCCCAAATTATAAGTTAAGCATTGTTGATTGTTTTTCATGCAGGTAAAATCCATTTGAAGCGATTTTTGCCTGCTTTTTGGCTTGGGCGCTTAACGTTGATATTTGATACTCTGTTGCTTGTTGGGTCACCAATGGTGGTAAAACCCCAATGGATAATGAAACCAAAGGGTATTGGAATTGCAGCCCCTGTCTGTCTTGGGCTTGCATTGATTGTGCTTGCCAGTGATCGCTATTATAAAAACTCATTTTCTGTTGCTCAAACCGTTCAATAATTGTTTGGCAGTTGGCTAGCGTGTCGTCTTGCATGCTTATCATAACAAAATCGTCCCCCCCAATATGGCCAACAAAACAATGTTCATTTTGATAAGGCTGCAACAAGTTTGCGACTAACTGAATGACTTCATCCCCACGCCAAAAACCATAAATATCGTTGTAGGGCTTAAAGTGACTTAAATCTAAATAGGCAAGATAGTAAGATTTTTTTTGTAGCCTTAAGCGTTTTAGCTCTTCTTGTATTGGCACGTTCCCCGGCAAATTGGTGAGAGGGTTTGCGTGTCGAGCCATTTTTATTCTATGTTCAGTAATACGTTGTAATAAATCTTTAGTATGGCCAATGCCAATCAACTGCTGATTACGCAAAATAATGAACTGTTGCGCTACCGTGTTGACTGAGTCAGAGGTGAGTAATTTGCTGACATGGGTAAGCGGTTCGTTGGCATCAATGTGTAATACCTTGGTGTCCATTGCCATTTTCGCAGGCCGGTTTTCGTGTAATGCACGGCCATAAGGTGTGCTGAATAGCTCGAGTAATGTGCTGCGATTGACGATACCTAATGGCTTGTTATTTTCGGTTACCACAATGGCTTGTAATGCTGGTTGTTCAGAAAAAGTTTGACTGATTTTTTTTAGTTGTGTGCTGGGAGATGCTTTTATGGCGTTAGTGCATAAACTTTCTGCCGTTTCACAATAACGGGAATTGGGTTGAGCCATGGGAGTGCTCAGTTCACTGCTAAATTGCTGGTTTGGATGGAGCGCTGGTCGTCCGAGAAAGTAGCCTTGGCAATAGGTTACCCCTAACTGTTTTAGGGTGGTGAGTTCCTCATTGGTTTCAATGCCTTCTGCGATCACTTTACAGGTTAAGTTTTGGCATAAATCGACAATAGAGCGGACAAACTCTTGTTTTACTGCGGTGGTGTCTATTTGATGAATAAAATGGCGGTCAATTTTGACATAGTCTGGTGCTAATTCAGACCACAAGCGTAACCCAGAATAACCGGCGCCTAAATCATCAATAGCGGTTAAAAAACCTTGATTGCGATAATGGTTTAAGCAGGATTTTAGCAAGTCGATATCGTCGGCAGGATATTGTTCGGACAATTCAATAACCACATCCGCCGGGTTGATCCCCAATTGTTTAATAAGCTGTAATGTCATGCCTTTTGGATGATTGGGATCGAGTAATGCTTTTGGTGAAATATTAATAAATAGCTTGCCATTAAGCTGGCGCGAGTGAAATGCATTAATTGAAATACTGCGACATAAGGTTTCAAGTTCGCTTAATAAGTTTTGTTTTTCGGCGGTAGTAAATAAGGCGAAAGGGGTGTGTAACGGGCTACTTTTAGGGCCACGACTGAGCGCTTCATAACCGTGCAATTGATTTGTTGAAACATTGAAAATCGGCTGAAATACAGCATCGATAGATTGCTGTTCGATGATGTTGTCAAGTTCACTTACGAGCTGTAAAGCCGTCATCTGTAGGTCTCATTCAATTAATTACCTAACGGCATCGCGTTCGGTATTGTTACCAATGAGAGACAAGTCTATTGCGAAAATATGACAAGATTATGTCATATGATGGAAAGCTCCTAATAAGAAAGTATTAGTGTCTGTTGATCTTTGTTAGTCATTTCTACTGCGTTATCGGCTCTTTGTGTAGCATAACTACACTACAAAGCCTCTGCCTTATATAAATGACTAACAATTCGCTGCAAAAACAACTTAGAAAGATCAACAGACCCTGCGAGCATAGCGATTACTTGGCGAGTTTAAATACTTGTAGTGTTTGTAGTAAGGCCGCAAGCTTTTTGACAAAGGCTTCAAGTGTCTCTGGTGCAACATGAGTGCTGTTCTGCATCGCATCAAATTCTGCAACCATTTCTTGTACATAAGGTAAGAAACGATTACTACTAGTTGTAAAACCTTGATCTTCCGTAAAAATCGCCACAAACTTACCGTGGCCTTCTTTACGTAACTCATCGAGGCGAGCATCTGAATCAATAGCTTGTCTATAGGCGACTTGCAGGTTTTCTTTTATTTGTAGAAAAACATTGGTGTACGGCATAATTGCCTCATAGTGCATGTGCAAAGAATAACGTTAATTATAAGGAGCTGGTATGCAGGCAACAAGAGAAAGTCGGCTTATTTTCAATATCAATTTGATTTATGGTCGCTTACAACGAAATTGCTACGGTTTAGTTGCATTACTGCTGTGTTTTACATCGACATCGGCAGCTGCGTTGGATTCACCGGTATTCTATAAAATAGAGTATCAGCAACAGCAAGCGTATTTATTGGGCTCCATTCATATTGGTCGGCAAGACTTTTACCCATTAGCACAACATATAGAATCAGCATTTAAACAATCGGATGCGTTGGTCGTTGAAGCTGATATTAGCCAAGGCGATACTGGGGCGTTATTGCAACAATATGGTGGTTTGTCGGCAGATATTGCCGCAGACGTTAATGCGACTCGGCAAGAGTATTGTCAAAGTCATCAAACCTTATGCCAAGCACTGGCTCCGTATGCACCTTGGTTGCAGTCAGCGCAAATTAGCATGGGGCGTTTTGGGCAATTAGGTTACAGCGCAGAACAGGGTGTCGACGCTTATTTTATGGCAAATCGCAGTGGTAAAGCTTTGGTTGAGCTGGAAAGCATTCAGTTTCAATTCGAATTAATTTCATCATTTTCAACTGCGACTCAGCTGCAAATGCTGGATGATTCGATTAACGCTAGCGATGCTGAAATGCTTGATTTAATCTACGCTTGGCGCCAAGGCGATAGTAATGCTCTAGCAAAAATTATGGAATCGCAAGCGGGCGATGCTGATGAATTACTCGAAAAACTGTTGTGGCAACGTAATCACACGATGACGCAAAAAATCATCCAGTTGTTGCAAAGTAAAACCCACAAACAATTATTTATTGTGGTGGGCGCTGGCCATATTGTCGGACAGCAAGCTATTCCTGACCTACTAAAACAGCAAGGAGCAACGATTACTCGCTGTAGCTTTTTACAGTGTTAATGTCGATGTGGTGCCTGCTATTCGAAAGGTAAGTTATTGAAAGTAAGTTATTGAAAATAAGTTGTTGAAAATAAGTTGTTGAAAATAAGATACTAAAGCCTGAGTTTATTGTGAAGTCGATTGGCCTACAAAGTGAATGTAGCGCCCAAGCGACAAATAAGGTTCCTGTTGAGAATAAGCCAACTCCATCTCAATCAGTTGATGTTTATCAAAGCCAGGTGGCAGATTGTGTTTCAAGTAATCATTGATAACTCTTACGCCCGATTGACTCACCATCGACAGTTGCCATTGGTTAAACCAAGTGCGGACATCTTCAATATACAGCGGGTGGGTCGGGGTTAATCCGACCTTCTTTTTGACGTTGAAATCACGGTTAACATAGTCAAAATTACCTGATATTAAGCTATGAAACCGTAAAGCTTCTTTATTAAAAAACATCAGAGAAAATAAACCATTAGGCTTTAATAATGCCAGTAAACCTTGCAAGGTGCTGCGGGCATCAATTAACCATTCTGCTACCGCATGGCAGAGAATGACATCAAATTGACCATACTCTTCAACGGTTAATGCTTGTATTGGGCTGTGGATTAACTGTATCGATAATGCAGTATTTGCCGCTTCAATCTGTTGCTGTGCTAGGGCAAGCATTTGCTCAGAAATATCACATAGCACGACATCATGGCCTAAAGCTGCCAGTTTTTGACTCAAATAACCAAAACCGCCACCGGCATCTAAAATACGTAATCTTGGTTTGCCAAGGCTGGCTAAAGCTGGAACTAAGTCGCGCCATAATACTGCAGCACGGATTTCACCTTTAGTGGTACCGTAAATATTTTGGGCAAATTTTTGGCTGAGTTTATCAAAGTTTTTGTCTTGCACTGTATCGGCTGCGTTAGGTCAGTTAAGTCGGATAATTATCTCATTTTGGATTGAAAAAGGTAAAGGTAAATTAGTTGTAGTAAGCGAGTAGTCACAGCCATTGTGTCGAGAGTTTGTGAGTGGATGGCATCAATATATGTTGTCGCGACATACTGTTTTAAACGCAAAAAGTAATTAGCGGTTTAGCAACGGCAGGAGTCTAAGGTATAATCATCTATTAACCGTTTTGCAGCACATGCTTTTTGCTGCCTACCTAGGGTACAACATTTTGAGTCACGACTACGCTATCGAATTAAAAGCGATGCCTTCGCTTTTGTCTTTGTATCGCAAAATCCTGTTTGGACGTAAACCGGGATGGAACCAACAACCGCTTCCGAATATTTATGTACAAGCGTCGAATGTGGTGTTGTCGCAAGATAAAATTAGCCAATATGCTGCTGTGTGCAGTTTTGAATATGACGGTATGACTTTACCGCCAACGTATTTGTATGTTTGGGCGTTTCGTTTACATGCGATGATTTTTACGCATAAAGCGGTGACATTTCCGTTACTTGGCATGCTCCATTTAAAAAATAGTATTAGTGTATTACGCCCAGTGCGAGCAGATGAAACCTTAATCGTACAGTGTGAGTTAGCCACAAGTCGCACGACCGATGCTGGGCTTGAGTTTGATTTGGTGTCTAAAGTGTTTGTCGGTGAAGAGTTAGTTTGGCAAGCGCTATCAACTTACTTATATCGTATTGAGTCTGCAGGTCGTCGTGCTCGTCCACCTAAAGCATCAGGTATGGTATGGGAAAACGTTCAGCAATGGCGCTTAACCGATGATTTAGGCCGTCGCTATGCTAAAGCTTCTGGCGATTATAACTTGATCCATTTACATCCTTTGTTGTCAAAACGCTTTGGTTTTGAGCGAGTGTTAGCGCATGGGATGTGGTCTAAAGCGCGGGTGATGTCTCAGTTAATGACGTTTGTTGGCGATCGACCATTTCAAGTTGATGTTGAATTTAAACTGCCAGTATTTATGCCGTCTGAAGTGACGTTTGCGTTTGAAAGTATTGAAAATGGTAAACGTTTTGAAATGCGAGATGTTAAAGGCCGCCGACCGCATTTACAGGGCAGCATCACTTATTTATAAGCCCTTAGGTTAGCTAATGTTATCCTGCAATAAAAAGGCTCAAGTCGATGACTTGAGCCTTTTTATTGTTAAGCGCAAAGCTTACTTTTGATAAATATGTACATCGCGTTGTGGGAACGGAATACTAATACCTTCCGCATCAAAGCGTATTTTCACTGCGCGAGTAATGTCCCAGTACACTTCCCAATAATCATCGGGTTTAACCCAAGGCCTTACAATAAAGTCGACTGAAGATTCGCCGAGTGTGTGGAGTTTGACTATCGGTTCTGGATGCGTTTGCACCTTAGGATGTTGTGCGACAATATTTTTTAAAATGATCTCTGCATGTTCAACATTGTCGCTGTAGCTAATGCCAAAGGTCATGTCTACTCGGCGCTGATGTTCTGCGGTGATGTTGTTAATGGTATCGCCCCAAATTTTATTGTTTGGCACAATAAGGCGTTGGTTATCTAATGTTTTGATCGTTGTCGAGACTAGGCTCATGTGGCTGACGCGACCAGTGACATTAGCTGCATTAATTAAGTCGCCGACATCAAATGGGCGGTAGATTAAGATCATCATGCCTGAGGCGAAGTTAGACAGGGTATCTTGCAGTGCGAAACCAATAATGACTCCCGCAATACCAAAACCTGCGAGTAACGGCCCAAGCTCAAATCCGAGCTGTGATAAGGCTATCAATAATCCTAGGGCAAACACTAGTTTACTGGACAAAGATATAAAGAAGTCTTGCAGTAATTGGCTAAATTGTAATTTTGATGCTCGTACCGTTTTAGAGATAATTTGAGTGACAATTTTGGCGACTAAACTTGCGGCAAATAATATGAATAGAAACACTAAAATCTTAAAGGTTAAACTGGGCCCATTATTAATCGTCTGATCTTTAATGACTTTACCCCAACCCTGTAGCAGGTTAGATGCAACGCTAAAGTTCAGCACATCTTGGGTGATATCACCAGACACACTAAACAATGTTTGTTTAAATGGTGCCACGTTCTGGCCCAATGTTTCGAGTATGCCCGCTGAAACCGCTAAGCTAGCGCTACTTTGCTCCAAGCGTTCTTTTAGTGCCACCACGTCAGCTTTTTGTTCGCTGGTAATATCAGCTCCAGCATCTGCGGCTTCTGCAACGGCTTTTTGTAATTCATCTTGAGTGTAATGCACTAAACTATCGAACTGATCGGCTCTATTGAGCATAAACTCGGTCAATTTTTGCTTTTGGACACTCACATCTATATTCAGTGTTTCTGCCCACTGCAGAGTGGTTAATTGTGCCTTGAGATAATGGTCGCGTTCAAATTCGCGTTGTGAAATGGCTAAGATGCTCTTATTGTCATCATCTTGGCTTAATCCAAGACGCATGGTCATAATGTGGTCGTTTAAGTATGCACTGACATTCTCTAAAAAGGCCATTTGGCTTTGCACTAAAGTGACTAGATATTGCTGGTCAGCGTCGGGTGTTGCAATGAGTTGACCAATTATGTCGCGTAATTCAGACGATTTGTTTTTAATGCGATATTCAGTAAATGCACGTAGTTCACCTTTTGCTTTAAATAGTAACTTGGTATCTTGCTCGATCGTTTGTTGTAAGCGACTTATTTGAGTCTGGGTATCGGTTAGCTGGCTAGTGGCAACAATCGGTACCACTGCATCTTGTTCTGCACGAAGAGATGGCGTCATAAACACTGCCGAGGTGAATAATAATAACGTAAGTAAAATCCGTAGCATGGAAAGTGGTCCTTTGGCTCTGAGTTGCGGCTATGATAGTGGAAAAATCCTATAGGAGCCAAGTACAGTAATTGGTTGGTTAATTTGTTACACTGCCGCCATTATTGAACTGAGGAAATTATCATGTCGCTGCAATGTGCTCATTGCTATAAATCTTTTTCAATTGCGAAGGTGAAAGACAGTCGCGGGAAAGGTTTGTCCGTAGAAGTTCAATGCCCTCATTGTGCTGCATGGCTTGGGCATAATAAATATTTGTCAGTTGTTAAAATAGTAGGTTTCTATGGTGGGGTTGTTGCTGCTGCAGTAGGTTATTTTGTTGAGGGTGTAACCGTTATCACTACTCCATTGATTATTTTGGCCGTTATTATGGTTGGTTTGTCGCATATTATGGACCATTTACAGCTTATTGAAGCACCTGAAAATGATCCTAGTGCAGAGACTAGTGCGAAATAAGCTTGTTAATTAACTTCAATAACTTGGCTTTCTAGTGATGCTTCAACATAGTAAATCCCGCCTAACACGACAACCCCAACAATGATCATGACTAAAATGATGCCAATATTTTCTCTAATAAATTGTGCCATGGTGTTTGTCCTGTATTGATGATGTTTTACACATTCATTATGGTATGGGTAATAGCTTAAGGCTATCTTAAAAATAACGTTTTAGTTACCCATTAGTTGTTAAGGTTAATTGTTAATGAACGCGATTGTGAATGGGTGTCATGAATTGTCACAATCTAAGGGTTGCTTTTCAGCTACGGTCTTTTACACTAACGCTCACTTTTATTAACCTGATGGAGTTGTGCTGGTGAGTTCCCGCATCAAAATAAGACAAACTATCGCAATCTGGCTCAGTGCCATTTTGATTGTGTTGTCTGTTGCTGCGTCTGCACACTCAGTTAAACATCTTGATGACGGCGTACAAAATCATTGTACCTTGTGTTTCCATCAGCATCAGCTTAATAAAACGCTTCACTCTTCCAATTTAGTTTTTGCTGTTTCTAAGCAAACGTTCGAACGCCAACACTATACGCTGCCTTTTTTACTTAGCGTATTCCAAGCCTACTATCAAAGTCGTGCCCCACCTGTATCTCGTTAGTCCAACATTTTAATGATTTATTTTCCGTTATCTGTCGGTTTATTCTAAACCCAGATAGGCGGCTACTTGTTGTATTTTGGAGATATTATGTCTGCGTTAAACACACGTGTTTCGTTATTGGCACTGGCTTGTGCTGTGAGTTCGTATTCTGCAATGGCAGAAGATTCTAGTTTAACTAATCCTAGTATTAGTGCGGTGCTCGATGGTTATTACCAAACGGGCGACCGGCCATTAGCTGAGCGTGCTGAAGGTTTTGGTTTAGGCGAAACTGAGTTGGCATTAAGTGCCAATATTGATGAAATGTTTTACGGTAAAGTGACCGCAGTTGTTGAGTCTCATGACGGTGAAACAGAGCTTAATTTAGAAGAAGCCTTTATCCAAACATTAGCGATGCCTTACGGTTTATCGGTTCGTGCGGGTCGATTTTTATCGGATATTGGTTATTTAAATAATCAACATTTACATACCGATGCATTTTCAGAACGTCCAGCGGCCTATCGTGCATTTTTAGGTGGTCATTATTTTGATGATGGTATTCGTTTAAATTATGTGGCCCCAACAGATCTCTACTGGACCATGGGCGTTGAAGCGTTTAAAGGTGAAAGTTTACGTGCGACAGATGAGCACGGAGAGCGTGATTTTGATGATGTTGGCGTGTATACCGCATTAACCAAGATTGGTGGTGACATTGGTATCGAGAGTTCTTGGCAACTAGGATTGAGCTATTTGCGCAATCAGAATGGTCAAGCTTATGCCGAAGAGGAGCATGAAGATGAAGTGGTTGATGAGGAAGGACACACTGAACACAGCCATAGTGCATCTTATACTGGTGAAAATACCTACATAGCTGACTTTGTTTATAAGTGGGCACCTAATGGTAATTACAAATATCAAAACTTAACCGTGAGTGGCGAATATTTTAGAGTCACTGACATTTTTGGTATGGAGCCTGGACATATTCTTGAGGCAGATCATGAGGACGTTAGTACTGATGACTATCATCAAGGTTGGTACGTGAGTAGTGTGTATCAATTTTCACCAAGTTGGTCTGCTGGGATTCGTTACGGTCAAATTGATACTAATGAAATCCATGAAGATCACCTCGACCCACAGAAATTAAAAGAGTCTGAAGTCAGTCTTGCTTGGCATAGCAGTCATTTTTCGACCGTGCGTTTGCAATACACTCATCAGACTGGAACTAATTTCGATGGTTTCGAAGATGATAATATCTTTACTTTACAATATGTCATGTCATTAGGAGCTCACGGTGCGCATCAATTCTAAATTGCTTTTAGCAGTGGCTTCAATGTCGCTGCTGTTTACCGCGACAGCTAAAGCGGAACTGAACGTGTTTGCATGTGAACCTGAATATGCCGCATTAGCGCAAACTTTAGCGCCCGATGCGAGGGTGTATTCGGCCACCACAGCGATGCAAGATCCACATCAAGTACAAGCAAGACCAAGCTTGATTGCTAAAATGCGCCAAGCTGATTTAGTTGTGTGTGCTGGGGCCGATTTAGAAATTGGTTGGTTGCCAATGTTACAAATGAAGTCTGCTAATCCTCAGGTTAACTCAACAGATAAAGGCTTGTTTTTTGCAGCAGACCAAATTGATACCTTGGATAAGTTAACTCAAGTAGATCGTTCAATGGGTGATGTGCATGCAAAGGGAAATCCTCATTTGCATTTAGATCCCTTGCGGATGTTGACCGTTGCGCAGGCCTTGAGCGCTAAGCTTACTGAAGTTGATCCAGAAAATGCCAGTCAGTATGCTCAGTCATTGAGCGACTTTAGTCAACGTTGGCAGGCTAAAATACCGCAGTGGCAAGAGCAAGCTAAAAACTTAGCCGGTAAAAAGGTCATCGCTTATCATTCGAGCTTCCGTTATTTATTTAATTGGACTGGAATAGAGCAAGTGGCAGATCTTGAGCCTAAACCAGGCTTAGCACCCACCAGCAGCCATTTAGCCTCATTACTTACTCGTGCTGAAAAAGGCGATGTAATGGCGGTAATCGTCGCTTCATATCAAGATGAACGTGGAGCTAAATGGTTAGGTGAACGCGCAAATCTGCCGGTATTGGTGTTACCGATGTCGGTAGGTGGTAACGATGAAAGCAAAGACTTAATCAGTCTATATGATAGTTTGCTGACGTTATTAAATGGAGTGAAATAACACTATGTTTGATGTCGAGCTACTGTCTATTTTGTTGCCTGCGTTAGTGGCAGGGCTATTAGTGTTATCAACTCATGTGTTGTTAGGTCAACAAGTGCTTAAGCGTGGCATTATCTTCATTGATTTGGCTATCGCTCAGGTCGCTGCATTGGGGGCAATCGTATCGCACATAGATCATCGAGTAGAAGCGTTACCGTTTGCTCATGTTTGGATGCCAGCGTTGTTTGCATTAGCCGGTGCTGGAGTTATCGCTTGGATGGCAAAACACTTAGTCGGTGAACTCGAGGCATTTATTGGTTGTTTTTATGTGCTCAGTGCGGTGGCGGCAATGTTATTGTTAGCCAATGACCCTCACGGTGCTGAATTATTAAAACAGTTAATGTCGGGTCAAATATTGTGGGTGAGTTGGTCTCAGTTAGCATTACCTGCAGTAGTCTCTGCAGGTATTCTTGGGGTGATCATCGCTAAACCACGGATATTAGATGGTGCAGGTTTTTACTTTTTATTTGCATTAGTGATTACTTTGTCGGTGGAGTTAGTAGGCGTGTATTTAGTGTTTAGCACGCTTATTTTACCGGCTTTGGCATTAAATAAGTATCAAGGTAAAACCAAGTTAGTGTGGGCTTATGGCGTCGGCATAGTGGGTTATATTGCTGGGCTACTGTTGTCTGCTCGCTATGACTTACCCAGTGGTGCCGCTATTGTTGCGACATTAGCATTAAGTGCATTGTTGTTTAGAATGTTACTTAAACTACGTTCACCAACATCAGAGCATCAACCTGCTAAATAAATATCTGTTATCTAGCTGCCATATAAGCTTCTGTCATATAAGCTAAGTTACTCTGCCCCAGATCACAGGGGCAGAGTATTTCAGCGTACATATGTAAACAAAACGTTGAGTCCCTAGACTAGCATCGTTATACTGACGCCAATTTTATTGCAGGAGTATGCTGTGCTGCTTATCGCTCGTTCAATCATTCTCGTTGTGCTGTTATTTTTAGCCTTTATATTTTCAGTTGTTATTTGCCTTGTGCGGCCAATGCATCGCGACAATGTACATTTGGTTGCCCGTTTTTTTGGTTCGGTTGCACCGGTATTAGGCATTAAGGTCATTAGACGTGCTCATCCAGTCAGTGCAACATCGCAACCGTGTATTTATTTAGCCAATCATCAAAATAATTTTGATTTATTTACTCATACGTCAGTTGTGCCTAAAGGGACTGTCAGCTTAGGTAAAAAGAGCTTGGTGTGGGTACCCTTATTTGGGCAAATTTATTGGCTATCAGGCAATATCCTTATCGATCGTAACAATCGTCATAGTGCATTCGATACTATGGCTAAAACGGTAGATAAAATGAAAAATAAACTATTATCAGTGTGGATATTCCCTGAAGGGACTCGTTCACGCGGTCGTGGATTATTACCTTTTAAAGTGGGTGCATTCCATACTGCAGTCGCTGCTCAAGCGCCAATAGTGCCAGTATTAGCTTCTTGTCAGAATCATATTAACCTTAATCGTTGGAACAACGGTGTGGTGATTGTAGAAATGCAGGAGCCGATAGCAACGGCGGGCTTAGATAAGAATGATGTTAAAGCGTTAAACGCTAAGGTGCATCAAGTTATGTCGGCGCGTTTAGTTGAATTAAACAAAGAAGCAGAAGCATTAATGCAGCAAGCCAAAGCTTAACCATGTTATTGGTCGTCAAACATCCGTCATAAGCTCGCAACTTGTGTCAGTTTGGGTATAATTGATTAACATTTTTACGAGTCCTATTTACGGAGTAATCCATGTCTGTTGAGCGTCAGTTAAAAGAGCAATTTGCTGAGAATCTTGAAATTGTTGATGCCTTACTTGCTGATGGTTCAGAGCCTGATGCGGAATATACAATTGAACATCATTTTTCGGCGACTAATTTTGATCGTTTAGAAAAAGCTGCTGTTGATGCATTTAAGCTTGGTTTTGAAGTGAATGATGCCGAAGAAATGGAACTTGAAGATGGCTCGATTATTTTCTGTTTTGACGCTATTGCCAAGCATAAGCTAGAAGTGCCTTTGCTGGATAAAGCATGTGAACAGTTGATTCTCGTTGCGGGCAAGCAAAAAGTAGACTACGACGGTTGGGGTACTTTTTTTGTCGGTGATGAAGTTGAAGGCGATGAAGAAGACGAAGACGATGAAGAAGACTATGAAGATGAAGATGGTACATTTCACTAATAAATCGATGGTCTAATTCCATAAAAAAACGCTCATCAAAGATGGGCGTTTTTTTATGGATAACCAAAAAGTTTGCTAGGCGCTTATTTATGGATAATGCTTTTGTTACGGCCTTCTTGCTTAGCGACATATAAGGCTTTATCTGCACCCGATAACCAGGTTGAGCTATTATCTATTTCAGAATCTAAATCGTTAATGCCCAGACTCACCGTGACTCTAATGAGGCGGTTTTCGAATGCGACTTCTGATGCTTCAATACGCTTTCTTAATCGTTCGGTAAAGTTGAGAGCTTCTTCTGCTGTTGTCTTAGATAGCACCACTCCAAACTCTTCTCCGCCATATCGGCCTGCACAGTCAGTGTCACGCAATGCTTGCTTTAACAAATAGGCAATATGTTGGATCACTTTATCACCGGCAGGGTGACCATATTCATCGTTAATGCGCTTGAAATTATCAATATCAATCATCACCAATGATGCCGCATCGCCATAGCGTGAATAACGATCGAATTCTTTTTCCATGCAACTTTGCCAATGGCGACGGTTATGCAAAAGGGTTAAACCATCGGTTTGACTGAGTTGTTCAAGTTGCTCATTAGCGGCTTTAAGTTGCAGTTTATTAACCGCAATATCGGTCACATCATAGATAATAATGCTGATATGAGTGATTTGCCCTGTTAACGAAGCTAATGGCAGTAAGGTAATATTTTGGTACATAAAATCGGCTCGGCCAGTCACCGGGCGATAGTTTTTAAACTGAAATACGTATGGACGCTGTTCCCAACTAATAAAGGTGCGATTTTTAAGTAAAAAAACCGACTCCATTTTATGTTTTAGCCACGTGGCGGGTAAGTCGGGAAACTTTTCAAATAGATTACTACCTTTAATGGAATTGGGTGAGACACCGCTGTGGTTTTCCATAAAACCGTTCCAAAGTTGGATGTTATAGTCGCGATCGAGCACAACTAAACCAACCTCAATGGTTTGCACCATATCGATTAGCCAGTGGAGTTCGTTCATCGCACTTTGATCATTTGACATAAAAAGTATCCAACATTAGTCGAGTAAATAGCCAAGTTTGTAGTTCAGCGTAGGAATTGAGTCTTCAGTAAATAGCAGCAGAAGATCACATTCAATATTGTAATCTTCTATTCGATAGTTAATTTCCATCGCGAGAGTGCGCTGCCATTTGTCAGAGTTGTCGTGAATGAGCTCGTTGACACTGCAGTGTCTGCCAAGCACTACTGGATGGGTCTGACTGAATTTCATGTCGAGTTGTTCAGAAATACCATTTAAAAAAGCGCCAATGAGCACATTACCAGTGTCCATCATTACTTCTATTTCAGTACCAATATCATTTGGGTTTTCTAATCCCATTAACTTGGCCATATCTTCAAAACTAGAATCATGGAACAGTAATAACGCTTCACCTGCGATACCTGCACCAATAAATCCTTGGCAAAGCCCAGAGACTGTTGAGTTTCGTTCGGTGGCTTTTAAGGCCATCGTTAATTCGCTGACTTCAAGCACATTAACGTTAGGAATAGGCAGTAGTACAAATACATCCAGAAGCTTAGCGAGCAAGTCAGCGGCTCTGCCCATGGCGACGTTGGCTATTTCTTGACATGCATCACGCATGTCAACTTTCATCATTGGCGTTTCTTCAGCTTTATTACCCTGGGTAAGAGTCAAAATACCGTACTCTTGCAGAATATGGCTAATAGCCTCTGCACTAACGGGTTTTTGAATAAAGTCGAGGGCACCTAATGCTTTGACTCGTTCATGAGCCTTAATTTGAATATCACCTGACACCACAATAATCAGTGCCGGTAAATCTTGTTGTTGTACCGCTTGAAGTACTTCGTAACCATCCATGACTGGCATGTTGAGATCGAGAAACACAATCTCACCTTTACCCGCGCGAATGATATCAAGACCCTCTGCGCCATTGGTGGCGTAGCTAATTTCAACGTCCCAATCTTTGGGGAGAGTTCTTGCCATTTGTTTTCTGGCGAGCGCAGAATCGTCGCATATTAATATTGGAATGGTCATTGTTGCTGGTCTTCCTTATTTCGCCTTTAGGGGAAAAAAACTCGTTAATGCAACTGCGAGTGGTGCGAGGCGGATAGTTATTATTATAAGACTATTTACAGCGATTTTTTGTTCGTTAGATCATTATACTTATTTGCTTACAATATTGATAACTTAGTTTTAACATCTAGCTAAGTTTGTAACATTTATGTGGCCGTTGCCACAAAGTCATCAATGTCATATCAATCAGGTGTTACATGTTATGTAAAAACATGAAGATTAGATGGTTATGCTTATATTGATAATATATCAGGCTAACACTCAATGAAATTTTGTTCAAAATAACGTGTGGCAATATTTTGACCAGTGCCGATTATTTGTCATGTTATTACTATTCGCCAGATAGTCCAGATATGTTAGTCTAAAAACTGGACTGACCAGTAACAGGGTGTTTCATGGAAAGAGAGTTGATTAAGTTGACGGTAGATAATGGCATTGCCCATGTTTGCTTAAATAGACCCAGTAAAATTAATGCGCTTAATGTTGAAATGTTTACTGCGATTGATAACGTAATTAAACAACTCCGTGGCGATAAACGAGTTAATGCGGTTATTTTATCGGGTGCTGAAGGTAACTTTTGTTCAGGCTTAGATGTGAAAAGTGTCGCGAGTTCACCTACAAGTGCATTAAAGCTTTTATTCAAGTGGTTGCCTGGTAATGCAAATTTAGCCCAACGTGTGTCGTTGGGATGGCAGCGTTTGCCTGTTCCTGTTATTGCGGTTCTAGAAGGTTGTTGCTACGGCGGTGGGACTCAAATTGCGCTAGGGGCAGATATTCGTATTGCGACGCCAAACTGTAAGTTGTCGATAATGGAAGCAAAGTGGGGGCTTGTGCCAGATATGGCTGGTTTGGTGGCATTAAGGCAAATTATGCCCAAAGACAAAGCGTTGATGTTGACCTATACCGCGGATATTTTAACTGCCGAGCAAGCGCTTGAGCTAGGCTTGGTGACTCAAATAAGTGATAACGCTTATGAGTGTGCCACGTTATTAGCCCAAAAAATCATCCGCACTTCCCCGGATGCTAATGCTGCGATTAAACGCAGCATCAATCAAAGTTGGACCGCTTCAGTGCGCAGCCTATTAGCCCGAGAATCACTAAGCCAAATAAGGTTGTTGCTGGGTAAAAACCGCGTGATTGCTGCGATTAGACAAACTAAAAATCCTGATAAAGCCTATCGTTCTCGTCAATCTTGGTGGTAATAATCTGTTTTCGCTAATGCTCTATTTTTAGTCATGGCTACGCTGAATTTACTATCTTCCGATAACGGTTCTGGAAAAGCCTTCTATTTGATCGAGGGCTTCTTCCCAGCCACTCGGGCTGCTTAAGTCCAAGCTCATTTGGTATTGGCGATAATACTTAGCAGGTTTCACTTGATTGTAGTTGAGGCGGGTAGGTGCTTGTTCAATTGAATTCGGATGTGCATCGGCGGATTGAATATCAAGGATCGGGATCGACATGGTGACTAATTGTTCGGCGATCGATTTACGCTGACTTTGCGGATCAATTAAATACTCAAATTCGCGATAAGCGTTGACGATGACTAGCACATCAGGGATGGGAATTTTTTTGTCATAAAGCAGATTCGTGACCATGCCGGCCGTGTCATCAATAACAATTAGAATCTTGCCGCCAGGAAATAAACTGGTGGTTGAGGTTAATTGGTTCAGGGCTTCATTGAGATTACTTTGCTGAAAGTTACGTAATTCAAGCAATTGAGACGACTCATACTTTGGGATACTTTTATTGCTGGTTAATTGCAGTTGTTCGGTGCCTGCTTTAGTGATTTCTTCTGGTTTTGTTGCATAGTTAGGCCGATATAGCCCTTTTGCTGGGGTTAAGCTAATACTTGCCCAACCGCGGGCATTAATATTGGTTCGTAAGTAGCTGGCTAAGCCGGCAGCATCAGCATCGGTGTCCGACGCAGCAATAATCATCGCTGAACCAAAGTGTTTTTTACTCTGCCAAGACCTTACAAGCACTTCAGTTTGTTTACCGTCAATAGTGATAAATTTGATTTCATCGGTAGGTAAGTAGCCGTAAGGTTGCTGTGCCTTTGCGCCAGGCGCTGCCAGTAATATGCTTATCGTTACGATTAATAACCGACTAAATTGTCCTAGTTGCACCATAACCTCGAGCGAATAACACCATAATGCGGTTAGCTTAATGTATAACCGCGAATAAAAACAATGCCCTGATATACAGGGCATTGGTTACACGACATGATTAATACAACATTATTTAATGCTAGTTAGCCGTTATACGTGGCTGACAAGTACCATACGTATTGCATCAAGCTGTAATTGACTGTTATCCATGTAGCCCGTTATCTCGGTCATTTGATTACGAATATATTCTAGCTCGTCTTCACGAATGTTCGGATTTACGGCTTTTAGGGCTTCAAGTCTTTCCAGCTCGCCTGTGAGTTGTTGAGTCATTTTAGCTCGAGCATTCACTACTAGCTGCTTAAGCGACTCTTTTGCATACTCTTCACCTTTGGCCAATAACGGATGTAAAATAGGCTGTGAGGCATTAACAAGCTTGCTAGCGATGTGACGGTTTACCGCACTTAGCTGTTTGTCAAAACTGGCGTAGTCCACTTTATCTGCCATATTAAGACCATTTTTATCCAATAACACCCGGATAGGTGTCGGTGGTAAATAACGGTATAACTGAGTCGATTTTGGGGCAGAGGCATCAGCCATGTAAATTAATTCTAAAAACAGCGTCCCCGCGGGAAGCGCTTTATTCTTTAGAATTGCCACACTGGTGGTGCCCGTTTCTGAGCCAGTGATTAAATCTAAGCCGGTTTGTACTAAAGGATGCTCTTGGGTGATAAATGCAATGTCATCACGAGACAAAGCGGTTTCACGATCAAACGTCACCGTAATACCGTCTTCATTCAGCCCAGGATAAGTAGGGAACATCATGTGCTCACTCGGGCGTAAAATGATTGAGTTTTCACCGCGATCTTCTTGATCGACACCAATAATATCCCATAAACGAATGACCGAACCGATGAGATGAGTATCGTTATCGCTGTCTGATAAACGCTTAATTAATGCATTGGCACGCTCGCCACCGTGAGAGTTTATCTCTAGCAGTTTATCGCGGCCTTGCTCCATTGCCTGTTTAAGCTCTTTATAACGATGCTGGGTGTGATTCAGCAATTGAGTCATCTGATCTTCATCATCGTCGCAAAGTACGTTAATCAGTTCATCGGCAAATTCGTTAAACAACACATGACCGCTCGGGCAGGTGAGTTCGAATGCATTTAATCCTTGATGATACCAACGCATCAATCTTTCTTGAGCGGTATCGCGCAAGTAAGGCAAATGAATTTGGATATCGTTTTGTTGCCCAATACGATCTAAGCGGCCAATACGTTGCTCTAACAAATCAGGATTGAGCGGCAAATCAAACAAAATCAAATGGCTAGCAAACTGGAAGTTACGTCCTTCGGAGCCAATTTCAGAACAAATTAATGCTTGGGCGCCGCCGTCTTCTTGAGCAAAGTAAGCGCCGGCTTTATCGCGTTCGATAATCGACATATCTTCATGGAATACCGTAGCTTGAATACCTTCGCGGGTTCGCAGCGCTTCTTCAAGGCTTAATGCAGTTTCAGCCTGGCTAGCAATAATCAGTACTTTTTTACTGCGATGCGATTTTAGGAACTCAATTAACCAGTCTACCCGTGGATCAAACTTCCACCAGCTGGCACTGTCATTTTCAAAGGCCTGGTAAAGCTTCTCAGGGCTTAATGCTTGTGCTGCTTTAGCCAGTGGCTGCTTGGCACTGCCCATCATGGCGTTAACGCGTTCAGCGGTCACGTACTGCGCAGGCATCTCATATGGATAAGCATTAAATATACGCTTCGGAAAGCCTTTTACTGATGCGCGACTGTTACGATAAAGTACGCGGCCAGTGCCATGGCGGTCGAGCAATTCTTGGAGCAATTCTTGACGTGCTGCTTGCTGTGATTCTGCATCAACCTCTTTTGACTGGATTAAACGAATGCTTGGCTCGATGTCTTTCTCGCTAAGCAACTCAGTTAAGCTGTTAATGGCACTGTCGGGTAATTTTTTATCCTGACTTAATGCTTCAGCTGCTTCTGCCACATCTTTGTAGCTTGCTTCTTCAGCTAAGAAAGCATCGTAATCATAAAAACGATCTGGATCGAGCAAACGTAAACGAGCAAAGTGGCTTTGATGACCGAGTTGATCAGGGGTCGCGGTAAGGAGTAATACACCAGGGACCACTTCACTTAACGCTTCGACGATTTTATAAGCGCGACTAGGGGCATCTTCTGACCATTCTAAATGGTGAGCTTCATCGACAACCATTAAGTCCCAATCAGCGTCTACAGCTTGTTCAAGACGCTTTTTCTTGCGCAGTAAATCAAGTGAACAAATAATTAACTGCTCGGTATAAAACGGATTGTCATTATCGGCATAAGCTTCTACGCATCGATCTTCATCAAATACTGAAAAGCGTAAATTAAAGCGGCGCAGCATTTCAACTAACCACTGGTGACGAAGTGTGTCCGGGACTATGACTAAAATACGTTCAGCACGACCAGTGAGTAATTGCTGATGAATAATTAAGCCAGCTTCAATGGTTTTACCTAAACCGACTTCATCGGCCAGTAATACGCGTGGAGCGTAACGGCTACCCACTTCATGAGCAATCCACTGCTGATGTGCAATTAAGCCTACGCGTGGGCCTTGTTGACCGAGTAAATCTGAGCTGGCTAATTTGTGGCGCAATAACTGACATTGATAACGCACCCCAAAACGTTCTAGGCGGTCAATTTGTCCGGCGAATAAACGATCTTGTGGTTTATTAAAGCGAATATTGTGGCTTAGCATGGTCTCACGAAGACTGACTTTTTCTTGAGTCTCGCTATGAATACCATGATAAATCACCAATTGGTTTTTTTCTTCAAGCTCTTCAATGGTGATACTCCAACCTTCACCGCTTTCGACAGTGTCACCTGGGTTAAAAATAACTCGGGTTAAGGGAGCTTCACTGCGAGAAAACATCCGGTTTTCTCCAGTGGCAGGGAATAGCAGCGTAACCATGCGGCCTTCAACTTGAACGACTGTTCCTAATCCGAGTTCTGACTCGGTATCACTTATCCAGCGTTGACCTAAGGCAAACGGCATCTTTTACTCTCATTTATTGCGTGAAACAAAAAAGGGGGCGTATGTTAAACCAAACCCATCCAGATTGAAATTTTAGCATTGATTTATCGTTTAGATGTTCATTTTTACACCATCTTGACATGTTAGCGTCATATTGACGTCATATTGACGTCATAGTGTGAAGCAAAGGCGATGATGATGACATTGAGTTTTTACCCGACAAGTGACATATTTTATTAAGGCAGCATTGCTCATGGCAATGACCTGTTTTCAATAGAGACTTTAATTATCCCTTTAATGTTATACGTTTAGTTAAGTTAAGTGATACTGATATCTATTCATTGAGAGCACTCTGGAGGCACCATGCAACGAAACGACAAAAAGTTGTTTGTACTGGATACCAACGTGTTACTGCATGAACCTTTAGCGATATATTCGTTTAAGGAACATGACGTAGTTATTCCCATGACAGTGTTAGAAGAGCTCGACAGTATAAAGGACCGCAAACGAGATGTGAGTCGTGATGCACGAGTGGCTATACGTGCATTAGAAGATATTCTTGGTGGTCCCACGACCCCAGAGCAAATTTTAAAAGGCGTTGCATTGCCTACTCGCGAAGAACATTCTCAAGTTTCTGGTCATTTATCGATTTTCCCAGATCATCAAGTCGAGTTTATTATCGGCTCGCTGCCTGGAGACAATAACGATAACCGCATTATCAACACCGCCCTGCATTTACAAAAAATCCATTTTCCCCGCACTGTCGTGTTAGTCACTAAAGACATTAACATGCGCTTAAAAGCCAAAGGTGCAGGTATTGAGCGCGTAGAAGATTACCGCAGCGATCAGTTGATTGATGATGTGCGTTTTCTCGCCAAAGGCTTTTATCAATTCTCTGGGGATTTTTGGCAAAATGTCGATAAAGTCTCCACCGAACGTAGAGGGTTGCATACGGTTCACCAAGTACCATTGGAACATCTTGATAATGAAAACTTTTATCTTAACCAGTATTTAATCGATGAAAGCTCGGATTTTTGTGGTCGAGTAGTCAGTAAAACCGATAAACATTTAGAGATGATCGATCGCGGCCGTGATCGCTTATTACATCATGAAGCATGGGGAATTAATCCTAAAAATATTTACCAAGGTATGGCGCTAGATGCTTTGCTAGATCCTGATATTGAACTGATTATTCTGACGGGGCCAGCGGGTTGCGGTAAGACGCTATTGGCAATGGCTGCGGCATTAGAATTGGTCGTCGAACGTAAGTTATATGACAAAATTATCGTCACCCGTAATACCCCCGAAATTGCTGAGTCGATAGGTTTTCTTCCGGGTAGCGAAGAAGAGAAAATGACCCCTTGGTTGGCTGCGATAACCGATACGCTAGAAGTGCTACATAAAAATGATGTAAACCCAGCAGGTAGTGTTAATTACATAATGGAAAAAGCCAATATTCAGTTTAAGTCGATTAACTTTATGCGTGGCCGCTCTATTCAAAACTCGGTGGTTATTTTAGATGAATGTCAAAACCTAACCGCGTCACAAATTAAAACCATGATCACTCGTATGGGCGAAGGCACTAAACTGATTTGTAGTGGTAATTTAGCCCAAATTGACTCGACGTATTTAACACCGGTTACATCAGGATTAACTTACATAGTCGAACGTTTTAAAGACTTTGAAGGCAGCGCCAATATTTATCTTAATGGTGTCGTACGGTCTCGTTTAGCGGAGTTTGCAGAGGAGCATTTGTAACGGCTTAACTTGCTAAGGAAATCACTTTATTAATCATGGTTATATCCTGTCTATATACATAAGGTTACACAAGATAACCTTATGTATTTTCAATCGCCTACAATATGCCTTAATATTTGTAGTCTGTATTACTTGCAGGTTGGACAAGTATCTCTGGAGCCATTAATACATGTGCTTGAGCTTATCTTCCTGATATCATAATCATTACTGTTATAACTGCCGTTTTTGGTGTTATTCGTTCGACAGCGGGTCTTTTTTTTACGCTGTATCAAGGGTGGTTAATGAAACCGACTGAGCCAGATTTACAACTAAAATCTCCTATTCAACGTAATTATAACCGAGCGGTGTTCTACACCTATATCGGGGTGATTGTGATGGCTTTGCTGACCGCTGGCATTATGTTTGAACGTCAAAAAGAGCAGCAAATTCAACAGCGAGAAGAACAAGTTGCCCGTCATGTGATGCAAATCGACTTATTGCTTGAGTCGAGCATTCGTGCGGTGAAAAGTTTGCGTGATGTGGCGGTGGACCATTTACGTTTGGGGGAGTTTGTTCGTAAAGAGCGCTTACCAGAGTATGAAAAATTTAACGAAGATGGCCAGTATTTCACCTTAGAACCTAATTATGCCAACAGCGGCGTGCCGTTTACCAATATGGGACGCATTACGGGTGCGGGTTCATTAAATGACCGTAGCGAGAGCTTTTATCAAGAGCTTGAAATGCTGTTTGAACTGTCGTTATCCTTCCCAGTCGCGAAAGAAGCAGCGCCTAAAGCTTCGTCGATTTATTATATTTCTAAGCGTCGGATGATGTCATTTTATCCATGGGAAAATAATGACTTACGCTTTAGGGATGAGCTGCTCAATAAGAAACAATTTCAATTAGCGACACCTTCAATGAACCCACAACGGAGTGTGTTTTGGAGTGAGGCATACATCGACTCGACGAATCAGGGCTTAATTACTACGCTTGGGTTACCCGTGTACCTTGAAGATGAGTTTATTGGTTCGATTAACCTCGACATGACGTTATCATCGTTAGATAAACAAATTCGCACCTATTTTAAAATGCCAGGCACGGTGATTCTGCTTGACCAGCAAAATAATATTTTATCTCACAGTGATTTTGACTCCAGTGAAATGAATAAGGTTTATCACATAAGCCAGCGAATTCCGGCAGAGTTACATTCATTATCGGAATCTGAGCTATTTGATGCCCACGAAGGCATATTGCGAAACGGTTATTATATTCATAGTGTGGCACTGCATAACGCGCCATGGCGATTACTGTATTTGCAAGATGAAGATGATTTATTTAAAGATTCTTGGGACAAGCTGCAACTGAGTTTTCTGTTAGTGGTATTGGCTTTGTCGCTGCTGGTTACCATAGTGCATTGGCAAACTCGCCGAGCATTCGTTAGCCCTGCTTCACGCTTATTAACCCATTTAGAAGCATGTTCACAAACGCCTATCCGTCCGCCAGAGAAAATTACCCGTGGTTGGGAACCGTGGTTTGCGCTAGTGAGTCGTATTTTTGAAGAAAACCGTCAGTATACTCATCATCTTGCCGAACAAAACAAACGTCTTGATAACTTAGTTGCTAGGCGCACTCAGCGTTTACGTGAAACAACAGAGCGCCGTGAGCGAGAGTTTGCACTGTTACGATCATTGATCGATTCGATCCCTGAAGCGATCGTGTTTAAAGACAAAGAAGGCAAATACTTAGGCTGTAATAAGTCAGCTGAAAGAATGCTGGGTTATACCGAAAATGAGATTATAGGCTTAACGTCATCAGAAGTGGTGAGCCCAGAGCAAGGCTTGCGCATTGGTGAAGAAGACAACAAAGTACTGACCCAGCAACATTCCTTGCGTTACCAAGAACGAGTCAATATTGAAGGTAAACCGGTATTACTCGATACCTTTAAATTGCCGTTTTACAATCGCCGTGGCGATCTATTAGGTTTGATTTCTGTTTGGCGCGATATTACCCGTGAATATGAAGCTGCTGAACAGTTACGTATGTCTGAGCAACGTTATCATCTTGCTATGGATGCGGTAGAAGATGGCCTGTGGGATTGGTACATTGATTCTGAACAGATTATTTGTAATCCGGCTTTTTATTCTATGCTGGGTTATCAAGCTAATGAGTTTCCACCGTTACTCGAATCAATCGATGAGTTGTATCATCCTGACGATCGTGAACGGGTCCAAGAGTACCGCTCTCAATATGTGCGCGATCCGGTTGGCACTTATGAAATCGAATTTAGAATGCGCGGTAAAAATGACCAGTACTACTGGGTGTTATCCCGTGGTCGAGCGGTTGAGTTTTCTGAGGATGGTTGTAGTAAGCGGATGCTAGGTACTCATAAAGACATTACCCGCCAGAAGAGTAACGAAGTCGCCTTGCTTGAAGCAAAACAAGACGCCGAGTTAGCCAACATGTACAAGAGCGAATTTTTGGCCAACATGAGTCACGAAATTCGGACACCTATGAACGCGATTATTGGGATGTTGCAGTTAGCACAACGCACTAGCTTGACCGTGCAGCAACAAGATTATCTTAATAAAGCCGGTTTTTCTGCCCAATCGTTACTGCGAATTATTAATGACATTTTAGATTTTTCTAAAATTGAAGCAGGCAAATTAGAATTAGAAAGAGTCGCGTTTCCGCTGGATAAAGTGCTTGATCATGTTATTGATATTAATGCGCTTAAAGCGCAAGAAAAAGGCGTTGAATTACTGCTATATGCGCCTGTTACCGCAGGGCTTATTTTGTATGGCGATCCACTGCGTTTAGGCCAGGTCATCGTTAATTTATTGTCTAATGCGGTCAAATTTACCCAAACCGGTGAAGTTGAGCTGGGTTGTGAAGATGTGGGTGAGCGTGACGACCGTATTACCATGAAGTTCTGGGTACGCGATAGCGGTATTGGGATCAGTAAAGATCAACAAGCAATGCTGTTTGATGCATTTTCACAAGCCGATGGTTCAACCACACGTAAATATGGTGGCACAGGCTTAGGGTTATCTATCAGTAAACATTTAGTGTCGATGATGGGTGGTACCATGCAAGTTGAGTCCGAGCTGGGCGCAGGCAGTACTTTTAGTTTTACCATTAGCTTTGAAATTGCCGAAGAACAAGTGATCGAGCCGCTGGTGGTGCCAGAACAGTTAAATAACCTGACAACGCTGGTGGTTGACGACAACCCAAGTGCATTACAAATTTATTCGACATTGATGACCGACTTTAGCTTTGGTGTAAACACGGCTGACAGTGGTCAAAAAGCACTGGATATATTGCGTAAAAAACCAGTCGATTTATTGTTGTTGGATTGGATGATGCCTGAAATGAACGGCTGTGATGTTATTAAGGCGATAGATGAAATGGTCGCAGACGGTAGCTTAGCAAAGCGTCCTATTATTATCTTAATGACCGCTTATGCTGCTGAACCGTTAGACCATGAGCTGCAAAAAAATTCTGTTTATGCAGTGTTACAAAAACCGTTTAAGGCCTCGGCGTTATTTGATGAAATTATTAATGCCTTTGCCAAAGAACCCAAGCTAAATGCAATGCCGGTTATTATTGAAGCAGAACCCGCTAAAGCCTCTGGCTTAGTATTGTTGGTTGAGGATAACTTTATTAACCAACAAGTGGCATCTGAATTACTCAAAAGTGCTGGTTATGAAGTTGTGATAGCCGACAATGGCCAAGTGGCATTAGATGTGATTGATTCTAAACCATTTGATGCAGTGTTAATGGATATTCAAATGCCGGTAATGGATGGATTAACTGCCACGGCCGAATTACGCAAACGTTATAGCAAACAACAAATGCCCATTATTGCCATGACTGCGCACGCAATGTCGGGTGATAAAGAAAAAAGTTTAGCAGCAGGCATGAATGCGCATATCACTAAGCCGATTGTGCTTACTGAATTATTTGAAACCTTATCTCATTGGATTACATATAAACATAATCATAAAGACGATTAGTATTTTTGAAGATAGGATATAAACGACAGGGAGATTAATTATGGTCCGCCGAAGTATTTCATTGGCGCTGTTGCTGGCAATCACACCAGCAACATTACTTTCTAACGCAGCAATGGCTGCCAGCGACTCAGCCCAAAAAATAATTAATAATGCTGAAGTGGCAAAAGGCTTTATCAATCTATTTTATGATGCCAAATCCGCACAGCTTTATTTACAAGCGAATAAGCTCAATCAACCCTTTCTATTGCTGACCAGTTTACCTCATGGTGTTGGTTCAAATGATATCGGTTTAGACCGTGGCCAGCTAGGCCAAACCCGAATGGTACAATTTGAACAGCATGGTCCTTATGTTGTGCTCAAGCAGCTTAATACCTATTTTCGCGCCTCCAGTGATAACGTTGCTGAGCGTCAAGCGGTCACACAAGCTTTTGCTGAATCGATTTTATGGCGCGGTAAATTAGTAGAAGGTAAAACGGCATTAGTCGCGATTAATGACCTAGTGATTAATGATTTGCATGGGGTGTCGGATGTATTAACGGCAACTAAGCAAGGTTTGTACAGCTTAGACAGCAGCCGCTCAGTGATATTGCCGCAAAAGATTAAATCGTTTGAACGTAATGCTGATATTGATGTTAATTTAACCTTTAAAGCCAGCAAAGCAGGCAAGCAAGTTGAGCAAGTTACTCCAGACGGTAAATTGTTGTCTGTTCAAGTGCGCTATTCCTTTGTGCAACTCCCTGATGTGGGTTATCAACCTCGTCGTTATCATCCCATGAGCGGTTATTTATCTGATGAATATGCCGATTATTCTACCGCAGTTGATCAACCACTGACTCAACGCCATTTACTGCGCCACAGATTAGAAAAAGTTACTCCGGGTGATGCTCCCAGTAAAGTGGTTAAACCTATTATTTATTACCTCGACCCAGGTGTACCTGAGCCTATTCGCAGTGCGTTATTGGAAGGTGCACGTTGGTGGGAAAGTGCATTTACTGATGCCGGTTTCATTGACGGCTTTAAAGTTAAATTGTTGCCAGAAGGTGCAGACCCTCAAGACGTTCGCTATAACATGATCCAATGGGTGCATCGCGCCACAAGAGGTTGGTCATATGGCGCAGCAGTAACCGACCCTCGTACCGGTGAAATCATTAAAGGTAATGTCACGCTTGGCAGCTTAAGAGTACGTCAAGATCATCTTATTGCTCGAGGGCTAACGGCTGGTTGGCCTGATCGTAAAGCCGCTGCAGATGCCGCCATGGCATTGTCGCTTGCCCGTATTCGCCAGTTAGCAGCGCATGAAGTGGGCCATACCTTAGGGCTTGACCATAACTTTGCTGCATCAACAAACGATAATGCTTCGGTAATGGATTATCCGCATCCGTACGTGAGTATTCAAGGCGATAAAATTAATATTGCCACGCCTTACACCGAAGGAATTGGTGAGTGGGACAAATACACCATCGCTTATGGTTATGGAGGCCTTACGCAGACCGAGTCTTTGTTAACGTCGACCCTAACTAAAGGCTTTCGATATATTGGGGAAGCAGACTCTCGTAGTGCCAGCGCCAGTAATGCATACGCCAGTTTATGGGATCGTGGTAACGATGCGGTAGCAGAGTTAGTACGTTTAGAAACAGTGCGTCGTAAAGCGATGGATGACTTTAACTCAGATGCTTTATTAGCCGGTGAACCTCATGGCGAATTAGCCGATGTATTTGTGCCCATATATTTGCTCACGCGTTATCAAATAGAAGCCGCAGCAAAGTGGATTGGCGGGACGGATTACAGTTATCAGCAAGTAGGTTCTGGCGTACGTTGGAATTATATTCGGCCTAAAATGCAACTTGCTGCGCTCGATGCATTATTGGCGAGTTTGCAAACAGAGAGCTTGTTAGTACCAAGTAATGTGTTGCAAGCGTTAGTGCCAAAAGCCGGTAATTATCGAAAAACTCGTGAAAGCTTTGGATCAAACTTAGGCGTGATAACTGATCCTGTGGCGATGGCAGAAGTGTTGAGCCGTCATATTGTGGCGCAATTATTAACCCCTGAACGTTTAAACCGTGTCAGTCAGGCCTATATGGAAGACAGTCAGCAACTGTCGGTGGTTCAATTAATCGATAAGCTTGCGGGTGCCAGTTTGTATCAAGACTTACCGAGTGGACAGGGCCTAGCGATGCAAATGCGCGTCAATACAGTGGTGATTGATAGTTTGTTAGCAACGTACCATAGCCCTAAAACAGCGCCCGAAGTCAAAGCACAGTTAGCCGCAAGAGTTGACTATATTATTAAGCAACTTAAACGCCGCAGTAACCGTGGCAGCGATTATCAATCGGCGCATTACGATTGGCTGTTTCAAGGTATCACTAAAGGCATGACCGATCCTACTTATCGATTAATCACCAAGCCGGTGGACCTGCCTCCTGGCTCGCCAATTTAAGTGTTGGCTGATAGTGTTTGGTGAGAGTGTTGAGTGATAGTGTTGAGTGATGTATAGCGGATAATACGCGACCTCTATTGGGGGCGCGTATTGCTTTGTATCACCGCAACAGCATGATGATAGTGTTTGGAGTATGGCTATTATGTTTGCGGTAAAGTGGCTTCTGCAACGATGACTTTAGGGTTTCTAGGGTAGAAATCATCTGCTTTACGATCGATATGGCTAAATTGGCGAGTGTTTTTATAGGGCAGTTTCATAAAACCTGAAATGCCATGACCTTGAATTTTATTTGCGTGAGTCATAATTCGATCCAAACAGGCTCGAAATGCCGCCTGTTTTCGTGGATTTAATAAACGTAAGTAACTGTGGATTTTTAAATGGTTTGGTAGCGCTTCAAAAATAATACAGCCAGTATGGTGGATTTGATTTAACCACCCCAGTTCGGTCATGATTTCTGCTGGCAGTTCCAAGTTTTCTTCCGGGTCTTTACCGTCTTCAAAGTATGAGTGCAGCCGAGATTTATCTTCTAAGGTGGGCACATCACCGACCTCAAAAGGCATTTGCAGTTCACCGGTTATTTTATATTGGTGCTCGGTACTTTTTCGCTCAAGGTGTAAGGTGTCTTTGGCATTAAAGAAGCAAGCCTTGAACACCCCAATCCGCTTAATTCCTCGCGCCATGGTGACCATATTATTTACTGCTAACACTAACGGCGCTTTACTGTCGGGATCGTAAATAGCTAAATTGGAGTCGATAAACACCCCAGACTCTTGCCAATGGATCACCAAACCGCCGACAATTGGATACTGTGCTAAACGGCCTACTGCGGCAATAAAGCCTTTTTCGGTATCGGCCATACCCACCATAAAATTGCGATAGTATTTTTCTAATTGCACATCATCCATTTTGGCAATGGGATCTAGAGTATTGTGCTCTTTCAAAAACGATTTACGCGAGCTGTAACTTACGGTTTCGACGGCTTTAGATCGCGGTTGAGCCCACACCGGAATGTCGGGTGCTAGCGGAGGTGTCGATAATATCGGCAAATGCATTCGATGGCTGTGGCGCAGGCTTTTGAGAAAGTAGTCACCCGCAAGATTGCGCCGTTCAACATCATCACTGAGCATTGCATCGAGTGTTTTTGCCAGTTCGATAGGTAATCCTATGCTGGTGGCTGGAATGATTTTTGTGCCGAAACGGCTAATTTGTCCTGATGCGAGCGCATATAAGGTTGCAGCAGCGCCTTGCTCGTCGAATCGAGGCGTAGATAACGCACCGCTCAGTTGTTCGTCACCAATAAAATACACATCGCCCATGCGCGCGTTAGTGTGCTGTTGGTCGCTTGATAGTAAGGACATGACATTGTCATCGACCGCGCGGCCGTGTTCATCTCGCTGAGCAAATACCGCAGATCCCCAATCGATTAACGACAATTTGTCGGTTTCAATATCATAAACCAAGTTAGATGGCTTAATATCGCCATGCACTAAAGGCTTACCCTTACGCAGATAATATAAAATATTGGCTAATTGTCTCGCAATACTGACGATAATTACCGGCGGTAAAGCCCCTAATCGCTGGCAAATTTTGTCGAGGTCTTCGCCTTGAGCTCGCTCCATTACTAAAATGCCTTGCTTACCAACCCGCTCGAATTTTATCGCCCCAGGTATATTTGGGTGTTTTACTTGGCTAAGCATATAGGCTTCTTCTTCAAGCCTATCTTGGACGCTTTGGGGTAAATTTACCCTTGAGAATTTAAATACATGTGATTGGCTAAACTCATTGATACCCGCAAATACAAAGCCATAGGCTCCCTTACCAATAAATTCAATTTGCTGATATCCCAATTTACTCAGCTGTTGCTTACACAAGCGGATCCAGGCCTTATGCTTGCGTGCATCATTGGCGCTGAGCAGATAGATGGACTGCTCTTCATTGATATAAAAGTGTTGCAGTTGCGGTGTTTGCAAAGGTAAGCCTCCTTTTTAAGCCCATTAAACCTTGATTAACCTTACTGCGGCAAGTGCTTCTTATATAAAACAACAGATTCCATCCACACATCAGCGCAGTCTATTTAAACATGGCTGTTCTTTTATTAAAAACCGCCCAGTATTGTTTTGTGAGCAAGCTTTTTGATTTGTAAATGGTCGCTTCCTATCTAAAAAATTATGATAAGTAAACCTTGACCTATATCAAATCAAAATCAATCAACACTCGGTACTATGGCTGTACTAGTTAATCAACGTTTTTGTGAGAGGTTATATGCATAATATAAATAAAGCTGATTTAATTCAGCTATTTAATTTTCCTCGGCAGCGAATTTTACAATCAATGGAAGTCACCCATTGTCCCCATGCAGTGTTTTTTAATCAAAGTGATGAGCAATGCATAACCTGTCATCAGGGGGAGGAGTGTTTATGGATTAATCATAACGATGAAATGGTTGCGCTTGAGATGAAGTCGGTTGACCAATTAAAGCAACAATTATTAATAGCGGTCGATTACATTGACTCAAATTTAAGCCCACACCACATGTCGCGCAGAAAGTGCCAATGTGAAAACTGTCGTTGGTTAAGGCAAGTACAAATGACACTAGACGGTAAAGCTTAGGCAGTTGAATGCCAAATCATTAAGGGAGGTTGCATCCTTTTTTTTTAGTCTTTAAAGTAGCCAGCATCTCATTAGCAACTTGACTGAAGAATAGCATCATGGAACCCAGCTTTTGGCATGAAAAATGGCAGTTACAACAAATTGGTTTTCACCAAAACCAAGTGAACCCTTTTTTAGTAAAATATTGGTCGCATATTGGTTTGAATGAAAACACTGAGGTATTCGTTCCTCTATGTGGTAAATCATTGGATATGTTTTATTTGGCCGAGCAGCGCCATACTGTGCTGGGATGTGAACTCAATACCCTCGCAGTTGAACAATTTTTTACCGACAATGATCTTACTTATCAAGTTAATCATACCGACGAACATGTAGTCTTTTCTGCCGATCAAGTCACCTTATATCAAGGGGATATTTTTACTCTACCCAAAAGTGCAACAGCGTCGATTAGTGGTTTTTACGATCGTGCTGCCCTGATTGCGTGGCCAGAAGAAATGCGCCAACAGTATGTTAAAGCACTCGCTGCGCTTATACCGGCGAATGTAAGTGGCTTATTAATTACCCTAGATTACCTACAAGATACTCTGAAAGGGCCGCCATTTGCAGTCAGTCCAGATTGGGTTAAAAGCTATTTAACACCATATTTTGATGTTGAATTATTGGAGTGTGTTGATGTACTGGCTGACAATCCGAGGTTTATGAATAAACACGTGCCTTGGCTTAATGAAGCCGTTTATAAGTTGACCCGAAAATCATAAACAGACCCTAAAACCTACCTATAACATCGGTAGGTTTTTTTATAACAGGCTAAGTCGGCTGTTTTCTGTAGACTAGCAAATGAATAATCAAAGGATCCGCAATGAACTTCAGTGATAAACCTGACCGCACATCGTCAAAAGCCCATAAATGGGAAAAATACAAAGGTACAGATATATTGCCTATGTGGATTGCTGATACTGAGTTTCGCTGTGCTGAGCCTATTTTGTCTGCCTTACATCAGCGCATTGATGATGGCCTGTTCGGTTATACCCTTCCAGCTCACGATACCGATGCCAGTGAGGCCGTTGTGGCGTGGTGTCAACGTCAATATAACTGGAAGATTGATCCTAGTTGGCTAGTGTGGACTCCGGGTGTGGTGCCTGCATTTAATGTGGCTATTCAAGCTTATTGCCAAGCAGGTGATACGGTTATCGTACAAACACCCAATTATCCTCCTATATTGGCTGCACCGGCAATTAATCATCTCAAGCGAACTTGTATCGGCTCGATAGAAGTGGATGGTCGCTGGACACTCGATTTTGATGCCTTGGAAGAGGCTGCTGCGGATCCTAAAGCCAGCTTATTTATTATGTGTAATCCAATGAATCCGCTTGGAACCGTCTTAAACCAAGCAGAACTCGACACAATTGCAGCAATATGCAGAAAACATGGCGTCATGCTGTGCTCGGATGAAATACACTGTGATTTAATTTTAGATGACGTACCACATTTACCCGCCAGTGCGCACCCAGAATTGGCTGAGCATTCAGTGACATTAATGGCCGCCAGTAAAACCTTCAATATCGCGGGATTAGGTACGTCTTTCGCTATTATTCCAAACGAAAAATTAAGAGTAGCATTCAACCATGCAGCCCGCGGCAGGTTACCATCGGTAACAGTCACAGGTCTTACCGCCACTAATGCAGCCTTCAGGCATTGCGATGAGTG
This sequence comes from Shewanella sp. AC91-MNA-CIBAN-0169, assembly GCF_040310165.1. Classification (NCBI taxonomy): domain Bacteria; kingdom Pseudomonadati; phylum Pseudomonadota; class Gammaproteobacteria; order Alteromonadales; family Shewanellaceae; genus Shewanella; species Shewanella sp. AC91-MNA-CIBAN-0169. The sequence goes on along the minus strand of NZ_JBEOPM010000013.1, from coordinate 35,359 downwards.
GCATCAACAACAAGTGGCGTATTTAATTGAAAATCGTGATTATCTAGTGACTGAAATCAACAAAATCGACGGTTTAAAAGCTATCTCACCCGCGGCGACTTTTTTACTGTGGGTTGATGCCAGCGGTTTACAAGTCCCCGATACGCAAGCATGGTGTGAAGCCAAAGGTGTCGGCCCATCAGCGGGCAGAGACTTTGGTGATAAAGACTGTTTTCGCTTGAACTTCGGCTGTTCACGAGATTACTTAGTCGAAGCAATTAAAAAACTGCAGGGCAGAGACGTTTAACCACCGGCAAAACTTTTTTTACGGGTAATATCAATATAAAGTAAAAAAATTGACCCTTTATCCAGTAGTTAATCGTATGAATGTAGAATAAGAATTAAAGGAACGTGTTTCACGATGACATTACCTATACAAAATGCTCAAGGAATGGCTAAAAGATCCGCAACATTTGTTGACTCTGGATCATTGCGCCGAACCCCTACACTGGACAGTGGCACCGTGGATGATAAGCGCCAAGAAATAGCGCTTTACTTCACCAACACCTTTGATACCTATACGCAACTGTTTGATTGTTTGCGCGACGATACTGGTTTCTATCAAAAACCTATACCTTTGCGCCACCCGCTTATTTTTTATCTTGGGCATACGGCCACTTTTTTCATCAACAAGCTACTATTGGCAAAACTGATATCCGATCGGATTAATCCTCATATGGAATCTATTTTTGCTGTGGGCGTTGATGAAATGAGCTGGGATGATCTGTCTGAAGACAGTTATGACTGGCCCAGTGTTGCTGCGGTAAAAGACTACCGTGCAAAAGTGCGCGCCACAGTATTAACATTAATTGATACCTTGGACCTTGCCCTACCCATTGATTGGGAAAATACCTGGTGGCCCATCGTCATGGGTATTGAGCACGAACGTATTCACCTTGAGACATCGTCGGTACTCATTCGCCAACATGAGTTGGCTAAAGTCCAGCCATTACCTCAATGGCCAGCTTGTAAAGATGCTGGCCAAGCCCCAAAAAATAAACTAATAAGCGTCGCCGCTGGCTCAGTTAATCTTGGACAATCATTTGATAGTGCATTTTATGGCTGGGACAATGAATATGGCCAACATCAGGCTGAGGTAGCTGAGTTTAAAGCCAGCCAATATTTAGTCAGCAATCAGGAGTTCCTCGAGTTTGTTGAGGACGGTGGATATGAGCAAAATCGTTTCTGGAGCGATGAAGGTCTGGCTTGGCGGCAATTTACTGAGGCAAAACACCCAGCATTTTGGCGTTGGCACAATGGCTGGCGCTTGCGCTTAATGACGGAAGAAATTGATATGGCTTGGGACTGGCCTGCCGAAGTTAACTATCATGAAGCGAAAGCGTTTTGTGAATGGAAGACTGAAGAAACTGGACAGAAAATTCGCATGCCAACTGAAGACGAATGGTATCGATTGTGTGCACAAGCGGGCGTAGAAGAGCTGGGTAACAGCGCGGCCAATGCAAACTTGCATCTCGACCATTTTGCATCATGCTGCCCGGTAACACGCTATCAACATGGCAATTGGTTTGATGTGGTGGGCAACGTATGGCAATGGACTGAAACGCCTATTTACCCCTTCGATAACTTTAAAGTACATCCACTGTATGACGATTTCACCACGCCAACTTTTGATGGTAAACACAACTTGATCAAAGGTGGTTCATGGATTTCAAGTGGAAACGAAGCGCGTCTTAGTGCACGTTATGCATTTAGGCGTCACTTTACGCAGCACGCCGGATTTCGTTATATTGCCTCTGAAGTTGAGGCAACGTCTCCTAAGGCTTACTACGAAAGTGACCAGTTATTGTCAGAATATGCAGAGTTTCACTTTGGTGACACCTGGTATGGCGTAGAGAATTTTCCTAAAGCTTTAGCTGATATTGCACTTGAGGCAATGAAGGGTAAACCCACCGGTAAAGCACTTGACTTAGGTTGTGCGTGTGGCCGAGCAAGTTTTGAGTTGGCCCGCCAGTTCGATGAAGTAGACGGTATTGATTTTTCAGCAAACTTTACTCGCCTAGCAGCTAAAATGGCGCAGCAAGGCGCAGTGCGTTACGCCCGTGCCGAAGAAGGCGAATTAGTGAGCTATCATACTCGTACCCTGCAAGAATTAGGGTTGGACACTTATGCAAACCGTGTCGCATTTCATCAAGGCGACGCCTGTAACCTCAAACCCCAATTCACGGCTTATGATTTAGTTTTAGCCGCTAATTTGATTGACCGACTCTACCAGCCGAGTCGTTTTCTGGCGGATATGGCACAGCGCATCAATGATGGCGGCTTGCTTATTATTGCATCGCCTTACACGTGGTTGGAAGAACATACACCTAAGGAAGAGTGGATAGGTGGTTTCAAAAAAGATGGTGAAAACTACAGCACGTTAGATGGCTTGAAAGATCAACTATCAAGCCATTTTAAGTTGGTTGGTGAGCCGCGCAAAGTCCCGTTTGTGATCCGCGAAACTCAGCACAAGTTTCAGCATACTTTGTCTGAACTTACGGTTTGGGAGCGCTTGCCACGCTGATAAGTGCCTCAATTTCTTGAGCAATCAATTTGTGGTCTGCCAGTTGTTCAAACCAGCTGGTGGCCACAGCATCGCTTTGCAATCCAAGTAAGGTTCCCAGCACTATTCCTCGATGTACGTTGTCACCGCCTAAGTTAGTATTTACTCGCAGTGCTTGCCATGGATCATTTTGGTATTTACAGGCCAGATACAAGACGACAGGCCAAGAATCTGAAATATAACATGCCCTTGAAAATATTTGGCCGACGACCTGATTGTCGGGCACATTACGTTTTAACAGACCGGCTAAATTAGTACTGGTTAGGCCTATGCTTGCTTCAAGTAAAAGAGCCTTAACGCTTGCTTCATCCGGCCCATCCATCAGAGCGCACAACAGTTGCACGTAGCTATCACATACCTGCATTAAAGATTCATCAGGATGGGTTAAGGCCAGATGTGCTCGGCAGGTAATCTTTATTTCGGCTTCGCTTATGCCCTTAAGTCGTTCTGAAAAAACCAAAGGTGCTATGGTCACCAATGCACCAATAGATGCTGTATCGTGAGTTATCATGCCACAGTTTTCAGGCTTGCGTCCCTGCGCCAAGTTAGCAAAAAATCCTCTATGGTAGGACTCTGCATAAGTATCGGGATGAGCGGCGGGAGTCATTGTCATAAAGTCAATGTAGGCATTAACAAATGCTTGTCGGTCATAGGGTTGTGGCGAACTCGCCAGGGTGCGCATCACTACTCGAGCGCAATGGGCGTTGAGGGTGTTTTCACCCGCCTGCATGCCTTGATGATAATGCACATTCGGTTTGTCCCAAAACTGCGCCTTATCTTTTAAAATAATATCGCCTACCACTTGCGGCGACTGATCGTTAGCTGAATGTCCCTTAGACGACCGATCATTGGACTGTCGCCCCCCTTTATGTTTGGAGTGCAAGGACATAATAGATGAAGGGTGAAACTCAGGTGCGGCCTCAAAGCGCTGAATACCACCAGTAAAGGCACGCTCGATTTCCATCGGTTGATAATACCAATGCACTGGCATGGCCAAAGCATCAGCAATAAAGCTTGTTTTAAGTGCCCAGGTAACGCGAAGTGGCTGAGAAGGGTTGTGATTCATGATAATGCCTCTTTCACATGGTAATAAAGAATACGTATCTGCATTAGATACAGCAACAATAGACTCCGCAACAATAGGTTGTGAATCGATAACGAATGGATAATTTTTACCATGTGAATATTGATTAAAAACGTATGTGGTCATACTAGATACGTTATTTATACAAAACTAGACGTTTTTTTAAGGCAATAGGCTAAATTTATTTCGCAACCAAAATCTTCAACCCGACAAGCGCAACAGCTTTTTTGAGTATGGGGAGGACGTAGAGGATGTAACCCATTGAGTTTATAAATGTGCCTGTAAATGAGCATGTAAATGAATGTATAAATAATCATGTGCAGCGCTCTGTGATGATATATCTTTTGAGTTGGCTTTTACTTGGTAGCTAACCTACTGGTTATAATAGATAAAATGTTTATTTTTAATATCCTGCTTGTTTATAGTTTACCCAATTACTTGTACTGATATACTCAGCTTCATCCCAATTGTTACCATAATGTGTGCCAATGTCTGTAATCACTCCCAACTTACCCCGTAGCCCTAGTTTTTTGCAGTCTCTTATCTGTTTTAGCGTGATTATCATCACCATAGCGGGTGGACTTTTTGGTCTAGGGATCAGCCTGCATACACTGATGTTTCTGTGCTTGTTATGGATAGGACTCAACGCTTTTAGTCTTGGTTACGGCTATATACATATACGTGAGTTGATGACTAGCGCCCTTACCAGAGCCATGCCTGCCATCTATATATTTATATTGATCGGCATGGTGATTGCTAGTTTTATGCACAGTGGCACCATCGCCACGCTTATTTATTATGGTCTTAGTTGGCTGAGTCCGAGTTTGTTTTTGGCCGTTGGTTTATTACTGTGCGCCTTGATGTCGCTAGCAACTGGAACATCTTGGGGTACTGTCGGCACCTTAGGCGTGGTTTTTATTGGCATCGGCTCTGCGATGAATATTCCACTGCCTTTAGTCGCAGGTATGATTGTCTGCGGTGCAACTTTCGGTGATAAAATGTCGCCGATTTCAGATACCACAAACCTCGCTGCTATGAGTGCTGGCACCGATCTTTATCGACACATTTACTCCATGCTGTTCACCACAACGCCGACCTTTATCCTCACTTTCTTAATATTTCTAGTGATCGGATTGAACTATAGTGAACAAAATCTAGACTTGGCAGAAGTTACCTCAATTCAAACTGCACTTGCCAACAATTACAGCCTTACGCCGCTGATTACGTTATTACCCCTGATTTTACTCGCGGTACTGAGCATTAGAAAAGTGCCCGCAGAAGTGACGATGTCATGCAGCATAATACTCGCCGTACTAATCGCGATTTTTTATCAGCAACAAAGTGCTATCTCCGTGCTTAATGCACTGTGGGAAAATACGCCCGAATCAACGGGTATCCCCAGTTTAGATGCTTTGCTTGGTCGCGGCGGCATTAGCAGTATGAGCTGGACCTTGCTGCTGGCGTTAATGGCTATCGCGCTAGGCGGCATTTTACACGGTGCGGGATTTCTCACCGCACTATTAGCCGGCATCATAAAAAGAGTGCAGCGCACCGCCACCCTTATTGCGACGACGATTATGTCCGGTTTTTTAGGTAACATTGCTATGGGAGAGGCTTATATTTCGATTATTCTCAGTTGCCAACTGTTTAAGCCCAAATATGAGCAACAAAATTTAGAGGCCGCCATTCTTTCGCGCTCAGTTGAAGAAGGTGCCACTATGACTACAGGCCTTATTCCGTGGACCACAGCTGGTGCCTTTTATACCGCCACTCTAGGGGTAGACGTACTTGACTACGCGCCCTATGCTTTTTTCAACTACCTTAATGCCATCATAGCAGTGGCAATGGCCGCCTTTGGTATTGGTCTTCTCAAACCGAAAACTAAACCAGCTTTGGCGTAAAGGATATTAATCTCTTATCAATCCATAGGGCTGTTAGCGTTAAGACTGTAAATTTAGCCAATGCTTGAGCTGAATCGACCGCCATAGCGTTTAACATTTTTTATAGCATTGTTTTTATAACATAGTATTTATAACATTGATTATAAATACTATTAGCTACACTTCGTCTTCAAAGATACTTTCAATAGGTAGCTTGAATAAACGTGCCGCTTTAAAGGCTAATGGCAAACTAGGATCAAACTTACCAGTTTCGATCGCATTGATCGTCTGCCTGGAAACATTAAGTAAGTCTGCTAGTTGTGCTTGGGTCAGGTCTTGCTCTGCCCTGAGTACTTTTAGGCGATTTTTCATTGGTACTTCCTATGGCCTAAAATAATACCGACTAAATAGGTGAGTCCCATAATGATCACCAAGTGAGAAATTTCCGCGTGACCAGCTATTAAGTTTGTTGTGTCTAAATTTGAGTAGCTCAAGCCAACAATTAGCCCCACCCCCAGACTGAGGCCCATCGCATTTAATTGAATTTTTTGCTGCAATTCATCTAAGCCAAGTAGTTGGCGTCTATTGGCTAAAATCATCCCGATACCCATCATGAAATTAATGCCAATGGCCATTATGGTGATGACATCTTGTTGCCAAATAAATTGTGGACCAAAGTTGGCGACGGCCATACTTATCACCCACGCTAAAGTCCATTTTGCTAAACGAGCTGTATTATGTTTGTTGGTATTTTTCCAGTCTTGATTGTGTGTTAGTGGCGACATTATCAACATTCCCTTGGTCGTGTTTAGTTGTCATTATGTCAACTAAGCTTGACTTTAAGTTATCGCAATCTATTAATGCTTGTCAAGTAAGCTTTACTTTTTCGAGGTGTTGTAAATTAACCTCAACTCGGGTTAAAAGGTGGGATATGTAAGGCAAAATATAATATTCGGCCTATTTCATATCAAACTTGTTATAGCCAGTTGCACACGTGTAAGTGAACCATTATGTTCACTTACAGATTAAAGTTTGACGAACAATCACACTTCTGTCGGCACTATTTTTGTATAGTGCCAAGGGATTTAATGAGCCTCAGGACCCTGTAACCGTTCGTTTGTCGCAGTCGTTAATCATCTTCGAATATCTTGTTGGTATGCATTGAAGGGCCTGTGAGTCTCATCGCAGGATATTCAGTAAAACCTTATAGTGTATCGATTCACTTAATAAAGTAGGACAGTGATCCCCATGAAAACTAAAATAATATTAGACACAGATCCCGGTATTGATGATGTATTTGCTATTCTCTTTGCCGAAGCACATCCCGATATCGAACTTAAGGCCATTACTACTATTTATGGCAATGTAACCATTGAGAATGCGACCCGTAACGCGCTTTATCTTAAACAAAAATTTCAGTTGCAAGCCGATATTGTCACTGGCGCGAGTAAACCTATCGTACGTCCTCCAGTTGGCCCAACGGTCGTTGTTCACGGAGAAGGTGGCTTTGGTGATGTGAATGTCCCAGCCGAAGTAGAAGGTCAAGCTGATCCGCGGCCTGCGTATCAATACATCATTGACGCTGTAAAGGCGGAGCCTGGTGAGATTACTTTAGTGGCCATCGGTCCGTTAACTAACCTTGCGCTAGCGCTTCAGGCTGACCCAAGCATTGTCGACTTAGTTAACAAGGTGGTCATTATGGGTGGCGCTTTTGGTGAGAACGGTCATCGTGGCAATGTGACCCCTTTTGCCGAAGCTAATGTACACGATGACCCTCATGCTGCTGATATAGTGTTGACGGCCTCATGGCCTGTGGTTGTGATTGGCTTAGACGTGACTGAACAAAGCTTTTTTACTCGTGATTATCTTGACCAATTACGTGACAATGCAGGCGACGTTGGCCAATTTATTTGGGATGTTAGCCGGTTCTATTTGAGGTTTTATAGTGAAAAAGTGGGCTTAGAAGCTTGCCATGTGCATGACCCCTCTGCCATTGCCTATGTGATTAATCCAGAGTTGTTCACACTTAGAGAAGGGCCAATAAGAGTGGTTGTCGATGGTGTTGCCGAAGGAATGACCATTCAGAAGATTGATGACCGTGTTTACCCGCATGATGAATGGATGAATCAGGCGCCGCAACAGGTTGCTGTCGCGGTCAAAGATGCCGAACTATTGGAGCTATATCGCGACAGTATTATCAATTATGCCGCAAGATTGAAATAACTCCCTCGACAACAGCTGGACTAATAGCACTTACAAATGAGCGCAGTAATCACTGCGCTTTTTTCATGGGCGTTCGACTCTAGTGTTTTACATTAGTGCTTTACATTAGCGCTTTACATTAGAACTCAGCACTCGCTATTAAGCATTAAGTCTTGCTGCGACAAGTGAGCCGTCTGGCATATTTGCTGCGCCGAGGCGCTCAACAGCGAGTGACGCATAAGCGTTGGCATATTTAGCGGCCTGATGCAGTGTACTGCCTCTAGCAAGCTCAGCGACTAAAGCGCCATTAAAAGCATCGCCTGCACCAGTGGTATCAACAACCGCGCTTTTTAGTGCATCTAGCAGGGTGAAGTGATCATTTTCATAAAGTAATACCCCATCAGATCCGAGAGTGATGACTACCGACGTTACGCCTAAGGCATGTATTGCAATCGCGGCCTGCTTAGCACTATCTAGATTGGTTACTTCGATTCCTGTCATTAACGAAGCTTCTGTTTCATTAGGGGTGATCATATCAACCAAAGGTAATAACTCGAGAGTTCTCTGATGATACGGCGCCGGATTGAGGATCACTTTTGCGCCATTGTCTTTGGCAATGCTCATCGCGAGCTTGATAGCATCAAAATTGGTTTCAAGCTGGGTTAAAAATAATTGTGCACTAACAATATGTTGTTTGGCTGAGTGTATTTCATCATCGGTCAGCGTCATGTTTGCGCCTTCGTTGACCGCAATCATATTCTCGCCAGCTTGTTCACTAACGTAAATCATCGCGGTACCTGTCGGGCTAGTTGATGACTCGAGAATAATCGTGTTGTCTATGCCGGTACTGTTGAGGTGTTGGCGCGCAAATTGACTAAATTGATCAGTACCAATTTTAGTCATAAAGGTAATATGGGCACCATTTTTAGCCGCAGCATAAGCCTGATTTGCCCCTTTGCCGCCAGCGCCAATACTACTGCTACTTGAATGCAAGGTTTCGCCCGGTTGGGGAAAGCGTGCTAATTTTGCCACAATATCGACATTGAATGAGCCAAGTACAAATACATTATGTTTCATTTTGATTAATCTACCTTGGTTTGAGTCGAGTTCTTTGCTGTCATTCAGTATGCTGCGGTCGAGTAATTCTGCCAACATAGCGTCCAAGCTATACTTTTTGATATTCGCGCCTTCAGACTGACAGACTCCGCCATGAATTCGTTTTACTAGACCGTCTTTTTCCAGCTGCACGAGATCACAACGAACCGTTTTAGCGGTTACTGCCAGTAATGTGGATATTTTTTGGTTAGACAGTTTTTTATGCATACTGAGTAACTTGAGAATAACAGCCAGTCTTTCATTTCGACTTAGTTTTTTCATAATGGAATATAGTGCTTCAGCAGAAAATAAATTGTGATAAAGACCAGAGCTTAACATGCAAAGTGAACCAGTTGGTTCGTTTGCTATTGGTTGTTTGGGGGGGAGAATGATTTGGTCGCATTTATTTCAATGAGCCTGCTTAAATGAGTTTAGTCAAATCAGCTTAATTTATTGCGCTTAGTGAAGTGAGTTTCATTAAATGTACTTAGTAAGGAAGACGGGGTTTACTGCATATATTATATTATTCATTCTATTCACAGTGGTTTTTGAGAGTAAATATATGGTGAGCGAGTTTACTTTGTTGTCGTAAGTGATTGATTATTAATTATGGCTTGTAGCGTCTGTACTGCTATTCTCATTGCATTCTTTGCGGATCAGCCCACGACTACGTGATGAATTGCTTTATTCAATATAGTCTCGCGGGAATCTCCATTGGTGGCAATAGTCTGTGGCCCCAATTCAGTTTGTTAGGGCCAGTTAGATTGAATGGACTAAAAAGTGCAACTGCTTCCACTCAGCCTTATATGCAGCCCTTTCAATCGTGAGACTTTATGCGGTGAAGAGAACCTTTAGCCTTGTGAATACAGAACTGTGAATACGAGTGCTATCAAAACTAGTGCTGTAAATGTATTTCCTTTACCGGGCAAGGTATCTTAATTTTGGCTTGATTGAGTGCTTTGATTATGGCTAGGTTAGTGTGGTACTTCTCTTCGAAATAGCGTGTTGTCGGTACCCAATAACGTACACCAACTTCTATTCCCACAGTATTAAATCCATTGATGCCGACTAATGGTTTCTTGTCTTGATAAATTGCTGGAGCAGCGGCAAGCACGCCATTAATTAATTGGATAACATGATCCGCATCAGCTTGGTAATCAATGTTAATTTTGTTTTCAACCAATTTATAAGCGAATGAATTATGTAAAATTTCACCGACAATGTGCTTGTTGGGAATACTGATTTGTTCGCCTTCTTCGTTGGTTAATATGGTTTGGCCTAGTTTAATGATTTCAACCACACCGCTGACACCTTTGATTTCAATGGTATTGCCAACCACAAAAGGGCGGGTGACAATAATGGTAATGCCGGCAGCATAATTAGATAACATTCCTTGTAATGCCAAGCCTGCTCCGAGTGAAGCGGCACCAATAGCAGCCACCATTGGCGTTACGCTAATCCCTAGTTTGCCTAAACAGATAACAGCAACCATCACAATAATAATGATTTTAACTAAGTTGGAAGCAAAGTTACTGAGGGTGATATCAATATTATGTTTTTTCAGTTGAGCGGCGACAACGTTGGCGGCTTTGTTTGCCACCCAAAGCCCCAATAAGAAAATAATAATCGCACCCGCAATTTGGAAGCTGTACGCAACAACAAACTCAGTGATGACGCTATAGACATTTTGCAGTTGTTGGAGCTCTTGATCTAAACTGGGTTCGTTCATTCTATGTTCCTTATTGAAGCACGTTAAGTTGTTATCAAATTGGATGATAACAACTTTTTACTCTAAGGTGTAAGTCTGTGATGAGTGTTAAATGCCATCACGGCGAAAATATTTTCAACGACTTTATGGGCATTTTTCTGACAAATGTCTATACTTTCTAGACGCAGAAACTAATCAATAACGCAGTGTATTTAGCTAGTAAGGCGTTGCGTGTTATTGATATTTCTCGAAGAATAAAAAAGTATACTTTTTGCATAAAAATTCGTTGCGTATTGATTAAAAATATCGTTTACTGCGCATGTTTTTACAAATTCGTAATGACACTTTTATCGCCCTACTTACAGGAGGCACTGGCCTAATGAGCCAATTTCAATCGATTGATGTTGCAGATTATTATGACAAGGACACGTTTGACCGCATTGAGGCATTTGCTAAAGATAAGCCAACGCCATTTGTAGTTATTGACACCCAAATCGTTGCGAAACAATATGATGATATGGTTAATAATTTTCCTTTCGCTAATATCTATTATGCGGTTAAGGCAAATCCGGCCAAAGAAATTTTAACCTTGTTACGAGACAAAGGTTCAAACTTTGATATCGCGTCCATTTATGAACTTGAAATGGTCACGTCGATAGGTGTTTCTGCTGATCGTATTAGCTACGGTAACACCATTAAGAAACGCGTTGATGTACGATCATTCTTTGAACAAGGCGTACGTATGTTTGCTTCAGATTCTGAAGCCGATTTACGCATGATTGCGGAAGAAGCTCCTGGTTCAAAAGTGTACTTGCGTATTTTAACTGAAGGTACACACACAGCCGACTGGCCTTTATCACGTAAGTTTGGTTGCCAAAATGAAATGGCGTACGACTTATTAGTATTGGCAAAAGAGTTAGGCTTACAACCGCATGGCATTTCTTTCCACGTCGGTTCACAACAACGTGATATCGGTGCGTGGGATTCTGCTATCGGTAAAGTGAAAAGCATTTACGACCGTTTAAAAGAAGAACATGGCATTGTGTTAAAGATGATCAATTTAGGGGGTGGTTTTCCTGCCAACTATATGGATAAAACGAATGAACTAGGTGTTTATGCTCAGCAGATTAAGCATTTCCTAGAAGAAGATTTTGGTGACGAATTACCCGAGATTATTCTAGAGCCTGGCCGTTCATTGCTTTCAAATGCTGGTGTATTGGTATCTGAAGTGGTATTGATTTCGCGTAAATCAAACACTGCATTAGAGCGCTGGGTATTTACAGATGTGGGTAAGTTCTCTGGTTTAATTGAAACCATGGACGAAGCGATTAAATTCCCAATCTATACTGAGCGCAAAGGCGAGTTAGATAAGTGCGTTATTGCTGGCCCAACCTGTGACAGTGCCGATATTATGTATGAGCACTATAGCTATGGTTTACCGGTTGATTTAGCCATTGGTGACCGTATGTACTGGTTAACCGCTGGTGCTTACACTACGACCTATTCAGCAGTATGTTTTAACGGCTTCCCACCACTTAAAGATTATTATCTTTAATTGATGGTGTAGTTTGACGACATCCTAAAGGACGCACTAGCGTCCTTTATTTTTATGTGCGCCTAAACCTCTTGTTGATGATTTTTTAAAATATCTAATATTTGTTCTTTAAGGTGCAATCTCGTGCTTTTCATTAGTTTTAATTCAGCTGTTGCATCACTACTACTGTGCTTTTCTAGTGCGGTAATTTGCTCATCGAGTTGATTGTGGTCATTAAACTTTTTGATAAAGTGCTTATCTGTGACTTTAAGTTTAGAGATTAAGTCTCGGTACTCTGGAAACATAAGTTACTCCTTTAAGCTGAGTCAGCGGATTTCGGGCTCATTTCAATTTGTATTCATCAGATGTTATGCCAATAACCATGATGCTTGCTTTAGCAGCAACACAATTTGGAAATGAGATGTGTTGAATCTAATATTGATTAACTTTATGCTCAGTGGTTATGCTTACTTTCAGCCTAAAACCATTTTAGCGAGGTTAACTTGATGTAAATCACGTTAATGATTGTTAAGCGAGATAAGATATTTGTTGTTTCTATCGACCTTCAACTATGCTGAAACGGGTGTATTTGGTGGGATTTGGACATATATTAGTAATAATTTAACGAATGAATATTAACTATTATGAATTTATATGTGATCAAGTTAACCTTATCCCCCTAAAGACTAGGTTAAAGTCTGGGTTATAAGAATTTAATATTCAAAACTGAAAGGGGTTTTCACAATGTCCGATGTATTTCACTTAGGATTAACTAAAAAAATGTTAGATGGCGCTACCTTAGCAATCGTTCCTGGTGATCCAGAACGTGTTAAGCGTATTGCTGAGTTAATGGACAACGCAACGTTCTTAGCGAGCCATCGTGAATACACAAGCTACTTAGCTTATATCGATGGCAAAGCCGTGGTTGTGTGTTCAACCGGTATCGGTGGACCATCAACTTCTATTGCGGTTGAAGAATTAGCACAATTAGGTGTGAGAACTTTCTTACGCGTAGGTACAACTGGCGCAATTCAGCCGCACGTAAACGTGGGTGATGTGATTGTGACTCAAGCTTCTGTTCGTTTAGATGGCGCAAGCTTACACTTTGCACCGCTTGAGTTCCCAGCAGCAGCAGACTTTGAATGTACAACAGCTATGGTTGCAGCATGTCGTGACGCTGGTCTAGAGCCGCACATTGGTATTACTGCTTCTTCTGATACTTTCTATCCAGGTCAAGAGCGTTACGATACTGTTTCTGGTCGCATTACGCAGCGTTATGTTGGCTCTATGAAAGAGTGGCAGTCAATGGGTGTGCTGAACTATGAAATGGAATCAGCTACGCTATTTACAATGTGTGCAACTCAAGGTTGGCGTGCAGCATGTGTTGCCGGTGTTATTGTAAACCGCACACAGCAAGAGATCCCTGACGAAGCGACAATGAAGAAGACTGAAGTAAGTGCCGTGTCTATTGTTGTAGCAGCAGCGAAAAAATTATTAGCTTAAGCTAACGTTTTAACCATCACGTTATAACAAGATATTGTGTAAAAACAGATTGTGTTAAGGCTGATGACGTTAAAACGGATTACGCAAAACAAATTGTCTCAAATCAATGAGTGTTGAAATGTAATCATTAAAAAAGGTGCCTAGGCACCTTTTTTGTTATCTAATTTATATCAATAGCGGCATCAATTAGAAATGATATTGCGCAATAATTGAGTAGGTATTTTGGTCGATACCCGCAACACCGTATTTGCTTTGCCAGTAATCATATTCAAAACCTACCAACAGTTTGTTTTGCTTGTGATCACCGAACAGTGTTTTACCTAAGTCATACTTTATTTGTGGGTTGATGTGCAGGTTTTCGTCGTAGCCGTTGTTGTCGGCAGAAAATACCCAATCAATGAAGCCATCTATAATAATGTTGGCATTGCCCACTGGCATGTCGATTCTAAATACCGGCGTAAACTGCCAACCATCACTAATATTACCACTGCTTATTGCATCTCGGCGGTAAGTGTTCAGTTGTAAATAGCTAAAAAATGGCACGTCAAGGTCTGCACCAATACCATAAAGCATGCTGTGAACTGGGCCTTCACCTTCTTCGTAAGTTAATGCTAAAGAGACATCTTTTATCGCACCAAAGCTCACTGGCTGACCCAATATTTTGCTAGCACTGAAGCGCGGAGATATTTCGCCATAAGTCGAACTATCAACACCGTGATTATTACCATTAAAATTAATAAAATCTTGGAATGCAAACCAATCGCCATACTTCCAAGCACCGGCTGTTTCTAGGGTAATGGTTGTTTGTCTTTCTGATGGCGCTAAGTCATAGTTTTCGCCATGCAAGACAGTAGCGCTAACATCCCACCATTGAACTAAATCGTCAGCAAAAACATTTTGTGAGAGTACTAATGTGGCTAAAAGGTAGATTTTTTTCATTTTTCTTCCGGTTAGTAAAATGATCAGAGACGTCAATTTTGACAGTTTAAAGGTAAGTTTTATAGCGATCGAGGTTAAATTTGTGACCTATTATTCCCAATCGTGCACAATGGGGCGCAATATATTCAATATTTTGAAAGAGCACAATTAAAACCGACCAGAATGTACAGATTTCATTGTTTTCATCATCAATATAATCTTATGACAGGTATTAGCACTGTCAATGCGATGTAACGCATAAAGGTGTTTGATTGGCGCTGTTATCTTACTTAAAACGAATACCACCATGGTGACAAATAAAATGTCACTTTGCAGTAATACTGATTTGTATAGGGGGACTTATTATTACAGTTACTCATTACTAGCGATACGTATTCGTGTGGTAATGGTAAGTTGATGAATCGTTTGTCCCGTTTACTGTTCGCAATAACGCTTTGACATAATATGTCGCATTAATAAATAAAGCTGTTATAGTGAATTT
This sequence comes from Shewanella sp. AC91-MNA-CIBAN-0169, assembly GCF_040310165.1. Classification (NCBI taxonomy): domain Bacteria; kingdom Pseudomonadati; phylum Pseudomonadota; class Gammaproteobacteria; order Alteromonadales; family Shewanellaceae; genus Shewanella; species Shewanella sp. AC91-MNA-CIBAN-0169. Next base: position 20,331 of record NZ_JBEOPM010000013.1, on the reverse strand, counting down.
ACGGACATTCTCATTTATGGGGGAGAATATGGAGCTTGCAAATCCGATCGCAGTCTGGCTAGTGCTTGGGCTGTTATTGATGATCTCGGAGATTATCATTCCGGGTGGTATCGTTATTTTATTAGGTGCGGCTTGCGTTATCGTCGCAGCAGCACAAGCTGTTGGCATTATCGATGGCTTGGTACAAAGTCTGACATTATGGTTTATGGCTTCAATGGTGTTATTACTGAGTTTTCGTCATGTGACCCAGCGTTTAGTGGGCGGCGATTCACATGTCGATAATACCGATGAAGAGGCGGATCTTTATAATCAAGTCGCTATCGTTAAGCAAGCCATCGGCCCTGGTCAAAAGACCGGTCGAATAAGCTGTTTGGGTACTGATTGGACTGCTTTAGGTGATGGTACCGTGATAAAAAAAGGTACCAAAGTCAGGATCATTTGTCGGGATAATATTGCTTTTGTTGTTGAACCTATCATCGATTCTGTATAGCGATTTAGTTGATAACCTTTTGTTGCTGCGAGTTATTACTGCGAGTTGTTACCGTGAGTTGAGGTTATTGAGTACTTAACTGTAAAAAATTCAGATTATTGTGATATGAATATTGTTTTGTCATTATTGTTTCGTAAATTTAGTGTCATGAATATTGTTTCGTAAATTAAGTATTGTTTCGAAATCGTCGTGTTGTGATTGCCGTTAAGTGTTATCTAGGAAAGTCAGATTAAAAGGGAGTAGATATGTTTGTGTTAACAATCGTTTTTTTATTTGTAATGTTCATTTTGTTCAAACTAATGTTAATTGTGCCAATGCGTGAAGTGCATGTTATTGAGCGTTTGGGTAAGTTTCGTACCGTGCTCGAGCCAGGGTTTCATTTTCTTGTTCCTTTTGTCGATCGGGTTGCTTATCGCCACGACACTCGTGAAGAAGTATTAGATGTGCCGCCGCAGAGTTGTATTTCAAAAGACAACACCCAGTTGGAAGTTGACGGTTTAGTCTACCTTAAAGTGATGGACGGCAAGCTGGCCAGCTATGGTATTGAAAACTATCGCCGTGCAGCGGTTAACTTAGCGCAAACAACCATGCGTTCAGAAATAGGTAAGCTGACCTTGTCGCAAACGTTTTCTGAACGTGACAGTTTGAATGAATCCATTGTGCGCGAAATTGATAAGGCTTCTGATCCTTGGGGGATAAAAGTATTACGTTACGAGATTAAAAATATCTCCCCTTCAATGAAAGTTATTCACACCCTTGAAAAACAAATGGAAGCAGAGCGTCGCAAGCGTGCCGAGATCACTTTGGCCAATGCTGAAAAAGCAGCAATGATCAATATGTCGCAAGGTGAACGTCAAGAGGCGATTAATTTGTCCGAAGGTCAAAAACAAAAGCGCATTAATGAGGCTTTAGGTACAGGGCAAGAAATTTCTATTATTGCCACTGCAAAGGCAGAAGGCATGGAAATGATCTGCAAAGCCTTAACGGTAAATGGCGGCAATGACGCAATGAATATGTTGCTTAAAGAGCAGTTTATTGGTCAAGTGGGCAAGATTTTATCTGAAGCTCAAGTTTCTGTTGTGCCAGCTGAAATGGCCAAGCTAGAAGGCTTTTTTGAAGGTATGGAGCAAGTGACTCATGCCGTATCAAACTCATCAGCAAAAGGAGCTCGCTAATGTTGATTAACGGAATTGATACTGATTTTATTGTGATGGCTATCTGGGGCGTAATTTTTGCTATTTTTGTGCTAAAACTATTCCAGTCTATCTGTCTTGTACCGACCAAGTCGGCTTATATTGTTGAACGTTTAGGTAAATATCACAATACCTTAGATGCAGGCTTCCATGCACTGATCCCTTTCGTTGATAAAGTGGCTTATATCCACGACTTAAAGGAAGAAACGATTGATGTACCGCCACAAGAATGTTTCTCCAGTGATGAAGTTAATGTTGAAGTGGATGGAGTGATTTATATTTCGGTTACCGATCCCGTTAAAGCCAGTTATGGTATTACCGACTACCGTTATGCCGCCATTCAACTTGCTCAAACAACTACGCGTTCTGTGATTGGTACCTTAGATTTAGATCGTACTTTTGAAGAGCGTGATGTGATATCAGCCAAAGTGGTTGAAGTTCTCGACGAAGCTGGCTCTATGTGGGGCATTCGAGTGCATCGTTATGAGATTAAAAATATCACCCCACCAGAAACAGTTAAAAACGCCATGGAAATGCAGGTGAATGCCGAGCGGGAACGTCGGGCATTATTAGCTAAAAGTGAAGGTGACAAGCAAAGTAAGATTAATCGTTCAGAAGGTGTAATGGCAGAAACCATTAACCGTTCTGAAGGTGAGATGCAACGCCGCATTAATGAGGCCGAAGGTAAAGCGCAAGAAATTCTCACTTTAGCGAAAGCAACTGCTGAGTCGATAGAACGATTAGCGGTGGTTATTTCATCTGAAGGCGGACAAAGTGCATTGCGTATGCAACTTGGTGAACAGTATATGAAGCAGCTAGATGGTTTAAGCAAACCTGATAGCCGTATTGTGTTACCGGGTAATCTAGTTAATTTTGAATACTGGATGCAAAGTATTGGCTTAAAAGACGATAAAAAATAATCGTTAATACTGCTATGTCACGCCACCGCGTGACGAACATTACATAAAAAAGGTTAGCGATTTCGCTAACCTTTTTTATTGTTTTTACCGCCGCAGTCTATTTAAATTATACCTTTACCGCTGCAGTCTGTTTTAATTATGCTTTTACCGCTTTTACCGCTTTTACCGCTTTTACCGCTTTTACCGCTTTTACCGCTTTTACCGCTTTTACCGCTTTAACTGGGAACCATCTCTCGAAGTAAATGTTCGCAAAAGGCTTTTGCCACAGGCGATTGAAGACTTTTGGTCGAATAGGCCAAGCTGATATCGGCAAAGCCAATGCTGTGTTGCGGTAGAATATTAATTAATCGTCCCTGATTTACTGCCTCGTGAGCAATAACATGAGGTAATAAAGCGATACCCGCCCCGGCTAAACATAAGTGATATAACGAGTTAAAGTCGCTGCAGATAACTTTATAATGAGTTGGTACATTTGCATGCTGAAAATGCCAAGTCTGCTCTAGTTGCCCATGTGCATCTCTAAAGCCTAGTAATGAATGGTATTGTAAGTCATCGGTATTTTCGATCAGTGATGATTTTTCTAAATAACTTGGGCTAGCATAAATTTTACGCTCAAAAGTCGTCAACTTATGTACAGCAATATTTGCACCGTTTACTTGACCGACATCAATAATCAAGTCGAGCCCTAAACGATTGAGCTCTTTACTGCCACCAGACACAATTAACACCTCTAATTGGACTTGCGGATACGCATGAATGAAGTGAGCGATATATTCATCCATCAACTTGTCGACGAAAGGCAATAAACCAATGCGTAAATTACCTTGTACTTCATCATGACGATGTTTAAACACATATCCGGCATGATTTAATTGATTCACTAAAGGTTCGATTTGAGCAAGATATTGTCGACCTGCAGAGGTTAAGGCCATGACTCTTGTTGTGCGAGTAAATAACGGTGCCCCGAGCTGTTTTTCTATTTCTCCAATCCGGCGACTGACTAATGCTCTGCGAGTATCAAAAGATTTTGCCGCTTTTGAAAAACTGCCTAACTTTGCTACAGCAATGAATAGCTCTAAATCTTTGATATTCAATATGGCAACCTATACAGCTGAAGCTGTGGACAATAAATCCATTTTAATGGACTTTTTAGTATTAATGGCATTGAACATATCGATCATAAACCGACATGTCACCAGATTTACTCGCCATAAAAAGCAAACTTAATCTAGTTTCTTTAGTCATGAATGTGAGTGTTTAATAGCCTATTAGGCCAATTACTTAACGCTAACATTAATTAATTGTTTATTTTATATAGTAATTTTCGCTTACAGCTTTGTCAATTTAGGTGTGATTTTCGCGGTTAGAACATCACAAGTGAGTGATTTTAGTGACTTTGATATTAATGTCGTCTAAAGGTTCACTCTGCTACCTAAGGTGATAGTGGGCATAAAATAGCTGAAGTATTGCACGCCATTATCTCGCTATTTAAGATATAATGCCTCGCAGATTTCTGGGAGGAAAAATGGACGTATCATCATTATTAGACGGCCTAAACGATAAACAGCGTGAGGCAGTCGGCGCGCCACTTTCAAATATGTTGGTGTTAGCGGGTGCCGGCAGTGGTAAAACCCGTGTATTAACCCATCGTATTGCGTGGTTAATGCAAGTTGAACAACAAAGTCCATATTCTATTTTGGCAGTCACCTTTACCAACAAAGCCGCGGCAGAAATGCGTGAACGGGTGGAAAAGGTTGTGGGCACTAACATGGGGCGGATGTGGATCGGTACCTTCCATGGTTTAGCGCATCGGTTATTGCGAACCCATTATCAAGATGCCAATTTACCGCAAAGTTTCCAGATTATCGATTCTGACGATCAGTTACGTTTACTGAAACGCATTCTTAAAAGCCTTAATTTAGACGAGAAGCAATATCCTCCTCGTCAGGCCCAAGGCTATATTAACGGCAAAAAAGACCAAGGATTACGACCTAAGCATATCGATGCGGGCGGTTTTCCGATTGAACAAAATTTACTGAATATTTATAAGGTTTACCAAGAGTCTTGCGATCGCGCAGGTTTGGTCGACTTTGCCGAAATCTTACTACGAGCTCATGAATTATGGCTCAATAAACCGCATTTACTGGCACATTACCAAGAACGCTTCCGTCATATTTTAGTGGATGAGTTTCAAGATACCAACGCGATTCAATATGCGTGGATCCGTGTGTTAGCCGGTAACACAGCCAATGTGATGATTGTCGGTGATGACGATCAATCTATTTACGGTTGGCGTGGTGCGCAAATTGAAAACTTACATCGTTTCTTAAAAGACTTCTCGGGTGCAACAACCATTCGTTTAGAACAAAATTATCGTTCAACAGCGAATATTTTGAATGCCTCTAACGCTGTGATTGCCAATAACCCAGATCGTTTGGGCAAAGAGTTATGGACCGAAGATAAAGATGGCGAGCCCATTTCGGTCTATTGCGCCTTTAATGAAATGGATGAAGCCAAATTTATTGTTGGACGCATTAGCGACTGGCATGAAAAGGGCGGCAGTTTGAGCGAGTGCGCCATTTTATATCGTTCAAATGCGCAATCGCGAGTATTAGAAGAAGCCTTTTTACACAAAGGGTTAGCGTATCGTATTTACGGTGGTCTGCGCTTCTTCGAGCGACAAGAAATTAAAGATGCTATGGGCTATATGCGTCTGATTAATAACCAAAATGATGATGCGGCATTCGAGCGTGTGGTGAATACGCCAGCTCGTGGTATCGGCGATCGTACTTTGGATATCATCCGCTCAACCGCTAGACAGCATGAACTGACGCTGTGGCAAGCTTGCGTGAGTTTAATCGAAGAGAAAGTCCTTGCCGGGCGTGCGGCTAATGCCATCAATGGCTTTATGGAACTGATTATTGCGATGCGAACGGATACGGCAGATATGTTGCTGTACCGGATGGCTGACGATGTGATTGACCGTTCAGGCTTGCGTACCATGTATGAGGCCGAAAAAGGCGAGAAAGCTCAAGCTCGAATTGAAAACTTAAACGAGTTGGTTACTGCTGCGCGCAGTTTTGAAATGCCTGAAGAGCTTGAAGACATGGGCGAACTTAATGCCTTTTTGTCTCATGCAGCATTAGAAGCTGGCGAAGGTCAGGCTGATGCCTTTACCGATGCCGTGCAGTTGATGACATTGCATTCAGCCAAAGGGCTTGAGTTCCCAATGGTGTTTATGGCGGGCGTTGAAGAAGGATTATTCCCGAGCAAGATGGCACTGGATGAAGGCGATCGTTTAGATGAAGAGCGCCGTTTGTGTTATGTCGGTATGACCCGTGCTATGCAAAAACTGTACATCAGTTATGCTGAGTCTCGTCGTATTTATGGCCGTGAAGATTATGCTAGCCCATCACGGTTTATTAACGAAATTCCTGAAAAGTTTGTTGAGCAAATCCGTATACGTGCTCAGGTTAAGCCGTCAGTTAGTCAGCGTTTTCCTGCGAAGGCTACGGTTGCCACTAAAAAACCTCATGGTTTTAACGACACCGGTCATAAAGTGGGTTCTAAAGTGAAGCACTTTAAGTTTGGTGAAGGGGTCGTGACTAGCTTTGAAGGTTCTGGTGAAAAAGGACGTGTGCAGGTTGAGTTTGTCGATTTTGGCAGTAAATGGCTGTTGGTGTCGTTAGCAAAACTAGAGCGTTGTTAACGTGTTTCGCTTGCTAAATCATGGAGAGATGACGCCAATGACATTGCAAGATAAGCTTCGTGCTTATGCACGATTAATGCGGATAGATAGGCCTATTGGTACCTTGCTTCTGCTATGGCCGTGTTTAATGGCACTGGTGTTAGCGGCTCAAGGGCTGCCAGACATTAAGGTGTTGTTAATCTTTATTATTGGCGTGGTGATTATGCGCGCCAATGGCTGCATTATTAATGACTTTGCCGATCGTAAACTAGATGCTCATGTCGAGCGTACGAGTATGCGACCGTTGGTGTCGGGGGAAGTGTCTGTTAAAGAGGCACTGACTCTATTTACCCTCTTAGGTTTGGCTGCGTTTTGCTTAGTATTATGGCTTAATCCACTGGTAGTGCAGTTATCTGTGGTGGGGATTATTTTAACGGTGATGTACCCGTTTATGAAACGGGTGACCAACATGCCACAAATGTTTTTGGGCATTGTGTGGAGTTGGTCAATTCCGATGGCCTATGCCGCTCAACTTGGTGAAGTGCCAGTTGAAGCGTGGTGGTTATTTATGGCCAATTGGTGTTGGACGGTAGCGTACGACACCATGTATGCCATCGTCGATCGTGACGATGACTTAAAAGTAGGCATTAAATCAACGGCTATTTTATTCGGTCGCTTTGATCGACAGATTATCGGTTTGTTTCAACTTGCTGCACTAGGGTGTTTTGTGATGGCTGGGCTGGTGGCCGACCGTGGGATTATTTACGGCTTAGGTATTATCAGCTTTATTGGTTTTGCCGTGTATCAGCAACGATTAATTTTTGGTCGTGAACGTGCACCATGTTTTAAAGCCTTTTTAAATAATAACTGGGCCGGAATGGTATTGTTTATCGCACTTGCGTTGGATTATATGATTTAACGTTTGTGGTTTATTACCATAGGGCAGGGATGCATGAAAACAATTTATGGGTTAATCGGCGCGATAATGTGTTGTGGGCTATCTCTAGCCAGTGCGTCAGCTAACAATGATGCTGTACTGCCAGGCTTAACAAGCAACGCTGTCGATGTGCATTCCACAGCTGCAGTAGTCAATATTCCTCGTACCCGCCAATTTGTGCTTAAAGATGGCGATCGTGACTATCAAGTGATGATCAAGCTCCCCAAAAAATACCAGCAAAAAAGTTCACATCAATATCCAGTGATATACATGACTGACTCCATGTATAGCTTACAAGTGGTGTCTGGTGCGACGCGATTTCCAATGAACAGTAACATGATGCAGCAAGCTATTTTAGTCGCCATAGGCTATCAGAGGCCAAGCAAAGGTTCGGCGAGTCGGATCCGCGACTATACCCCAAGTCACGATGCGAGTTGGAAACTACCCACTGGCGAGGCCAAGCGACACGTTGCTTTTATCAGCCAGGTTGTTATGCCATTCGTTGAAAAAAACTATCGGGTCGACAGCCAACAAAACACCTTTGTGGGTAATTCGCTAGGCGGGTTAATGGGTGCTTATATTTTATTAGAACAGCCAAAGTTATTTAATTATTACGTATTGGGCAGTCCATCTCTGTGGTTTGACAATAAACAATTATTGCAGCAGTTTGCTCAGCGTTTTAGTCAAACACCAGCAATATCTGCCAAGGTGTTTATTGGCATTGGCGAATTGGAAAAACCACCTTATACCGATAATGGTCATCAGATGGTTGCAGATGCGCAGGCTTTATTTAAACGACTCCAATCCCATCCATCGGCGCAATCTGGTGACTTAGCACTCAAGCTGCTAGTCATCCCCGAGGCCGATCATTCGATGGCTTTTCCTACCACCGCGATTCATGGTTTAACTTGGCTGTTCAAGCGCAACTTATCTTGATACCCATTGACGGCAATTTTTAGTAACAATTTTTGTGCCAATCAATAGCGGTGAAACTAATGTTTGCTGATATGTTAACAACTTGTATCTTCACGTTTATATTAAGAATAATGATATGGCGTGGGTCAGTAACATATACAGGGATAAGTATTCAATGAGAGCCACAGTTAAGTATCGGTTAGTCTTTTTAGTCTTAATGGTGTTGGGTTTTGTGATAGGCGTTCAGTGGACACCAGAGTCGTTAACAAGTGACGCTGATAAGTGGTCGTTATATCTTATTTGCGGATTGTATTTTGTGTTACTGCCACTGAGCTACTGGTATTGCATTATTAAAATGGGTGGCCAGAAACTGTGGAAACTGATTGTTATTTTCAGTTTGAGCAGCTTGGTTGCTCGGTTAAGTTTTCCTGCTGAAGTCGCGCATTATTTTGAGTTTATTGCATGGTTACGCTATCCGATTATTGCGGTGCTGTTGGTCATTGAATTGTATTTGGTGGTGAGTGTTGTTCGTGGCTTGATTAAGGTACGAAAGCTTAAGGGCGATCCTAGAGTTGGGGCGGTAGAAACGTATCGGGATGGCGATGATAAAAGCTTAACTATTGCGCTTATTCTCGCCAGTGAAGCGACTAACTGGTTTTATTCTATCCCTTGGTTCTCACGTCATCATCCACCAGTAATTGCCAATATCAATCTTGTTAGCGCGACACGCTGGCATGTGTGGTTAATGCTAATTGGTTGTGTTGGTGCGTCGAGTCTGAGTTACGTATTACTGGCATCGTGGAGTGAGTGGGTGGCGATTATTGTCTCGAGCATTATTGCCTATACCTTAATGTCTATCGTGGCTAACCATCGATTATCACGTTATTACTCTTTGTATTTAATCAGAGATAACTTAGTGATCAATAATTCATTGTGGGGATTTATGGTAGTGAACATTGCCGATATTGCTAGTGCCGCTGATCAACAATCAACTGAATTAAATAAAGATGAGCCAGAAACCATTATGATTGGCCGTGGGCAGAGTAATGTCACTATTACCTTCAACCGTCCGGTCATTTATCATGGTGGTATGGGTCAGTTACCCGAACCGATGAAAACGGTGCATTTGAGTGTGGATGAGCCGCAGCGATTCATTCAGGCGCTTAATAATGCTAAAACCTCGGTGGTTGTGTAACCGGAAACGTCATAAAAAATGCGCTGATAAAAGCGCATTTTTTATGGGTAAATCAGTACTTGCAAGTGAAAGCCCTGTAGTTGATTGGCTGATTAGTCTCGCACTAACTTAGTCTCGTACTAACTTAGTCTCGTACTAACCTAGTCTCGCACTAACTTAGTCTCGCACTAACCTAGTCTCGTACTAACTTAGTTAAGTCTGCAGGGCGATAATAAACTGATTTTAATACTTTGCCTTGGCGAACCACTTTACCCGCCATATCGACATCTTTAGCGCACTTCGCAATAACAAACTCGCCTTTAGTGCTACCGACTATCTCAACACCTTGTTTGGCGTAAAAGGCGATGGTTTCATCCAATTCTTGCTGGTTACGGCATACTTTGCTCATGTTGCTTGAGTGCACTTCATCCCAGCATTGGATAAAGTCTATTTCGCGGTTTTTAGCCACGTTAAGCAATAAATCGATAAGATAGCTGATCTCTAGACGATCGCTTACCTGAGACGCACCTATGTGCACTAAACGACCCATTAACACATAGACAGAGTCAACAATCGCATCAGCTTGTTCCATGCGAGAGTCTGCTTCTGCAAGCTCGGTCATTTCTTCAATAATTAATGAGGTGTGTAAGGTATCAGCTTTGTCGTCTAGGCTAGCACTGTCGTTAACCGGTAAATCAAAAGTACTGCGAAACTCAAAAATATCGCGATATAAATGGTCATAGATAGGCTGAGTGAGTTGACTGAGTTTCATTGGAGTACCTTATTAATAAATGTGCGCTAATTTTAAATAAATGAGCCATGGAATACAAAGGCAATCAGTCGATTTACCGATAAAAAAACCGGCAAGATAGCCGGTTTTAATGGTTTTATTGGGAAAGCCTATTTGATAAATGCAAAAGCATCACCATACAAATGGGCTTCTTCAATGCCAAGCTCACGGAACAATTCTCGTGCAGTGCCAACCATATCAAAACGGCCAGCAATGTAGATATCGTAGCCATTCAAACTGACAAAATCCTGCTTAATCTGCTCGAGTAGATTAGCTTTTTTACCTTCCCAATTACCGTCAGCAAGTTCTACTACTGGAATAAACTCTAACCAAGAATGATCGGCATGCCATTGACGAGCGATGTCTTGATAGTACATAGCTTCTTCGTTACGACAACCCCAATACAGTTTAGTATTAATGGTTTCGCCGTTAGCAATTTGTGCTTCAACGATACTTTTTATATATGAGAAACCGGTACCGCCTGCAATTAGGATGCGTGGTCGATGGCTCTCACTACGTAAAAAAGCTTCGCCAGCAGGTGCTTCAATATCAATATGTGTCGCTGTTTGTAAGCGTTCAACAACTTGCATTGGATAACTTTCGCTAACCGCGGCACCAATATGCAACTCAATTAACGCTGCATTAGGCGCGGAAGCGATAGAAAAAGGACGTTTGTCTTTTTCACCCATGACCACAGTTAGGTATTGGCCAGCCTTAAAGTCAAAGGCTGCTTCGGGTTTAAGGAACACTTGGTATACAGCGTCATTAAACGGGGTGACTTTTTCTATCTGACAACGAATGGTTTTCATCTAACGTCCTTTAAACCCTTTTATAATTTTTTATCAACGAGTTAATTATAGCTATTTACGCCCGGATCGGATCGCTGTAGTTACAATGTTGGCATATCTTGTATGCCGAGATCATCCCAAATTTGGTCAATTCTCTGTTTTGTCTTTTCATCCATCACGATAGGGGTTCCCCATTCTCGCGTGGTTTCACCAGGCCATTTGTTAGTGGCATCTAAACCCATCTTAGATCCTAAACCAGCAACGGGTGAGGCAAAATCAAGATAATCTATTGGAGTATTATCTACCATCATGGTATCGCGAATAGGATCCATTCGTGTAGTAATGGCCCAAATAACATCTTGCCAATCACGGCAATTGACATCGTCATCAACAACAACGATAAATTTGGTATACATAAACTGGCGCAAGAATGACCAGGCCCCCATCATGACACGCTTAGCATGACCAGGATATTGCTTACGGATTGAAATCACAGCCATACGATATGAACAACCTTCAGGCGGCAGATAAAAATCAATAATTTCTGGATACTGCTTACGTAAAATGGGGACAAATACTTCGTTCAACGCCACGCCTAACATGGCCGGCTCATCAGGTGGACGACCGGTATAGGTACTATGATAAATGGCGTCTTTACGATGAGTAATGTGAGTTACGGTAAATACTGGGAATGAGTCGGTTTCGTTATAGTAGCCAGTGTGATCGCCATATGGACCTTCTACTGCTGTCTCATCTGGGTCAATATAACCTTCAAGAATAATCTCGCTGGTGGCTGGCACCTCAAGATCGCAGCTAATGGCTTTACAGACTTCAGTTCGTTCGCCGCGCAGTAAACCTGCAAAAGCATATTCACTCATGGAGTCTGGCACAGGAGTGACAGCCCCTAAAATGGTCACTGGATCGCTACCTAATGCCACTACGACAGGATAACGCTCTCCCGGATGAAGCTGTTTAAAGTCTTTAAAATCTAAGGCACCGCCACGGTGATCAAGCCAGCGCATAATCAGCTTGTTTTTGCTTAATAACTGTTGACGATAAATACCTAGGTTTTGTCTTTTTTGACGCGGCCCTTTGGTGATGGTGAGTCCCCAAGTCACTAATGGGGCGACATCTCCAGGCCAGCAATGTTGGATTGGCAACGATGTTAGGTCAACTTCATCACCGGTTTTAACCACTTGCTGACAAGGCGGATTACGCACTGTTTTAGGCGGCATATTTAATGCCTGTTTATACATAGGTATTTTGGCGATGGCATCTTTAAAGCCACTTGGTGGCTCTGGTTCTTTTAAGAATGCTAATAATTCACCGACTTCACGCAAAGCCAAAGGGTCGTCTTTACCCAATGCCATAGCAACACGTTTAGGCGTGCCAAATAAGTTAACCAGTACTGGCATGGTATGGTTGGTCGGATTCTCAAATAACAGTGCGGGGCCTCCAGATCGTAAAACACGATCGGCGATCTCTGTCATTTCTAAATGAGGGTCAACAGGGTAGCTAATGCGCTTTAACTCGCCATTTTTTTCCAAATGATCGATGAAGCTGCGTAAATCTTTAAAACTCATGTTTACCGCCTGTAAATGAAATCCAAACCAATATGGCGCGCACTATAGCATTTTTCTAATATAGGGTTAATACCAATCCATATAAATTGGTATTGCTCTGCGGGGTTCAATACTGGTTAGGTTGGATATTAGTTCTTTTCGTTTGAGAGTAAATATCTGAATGTCATTTAATCAGTTCATCAGGTAGTCAGCTATCTAAGGCTATTGTGCCACACCATTAACTGTCATTGATTATTAACTAATCATTTTGAAAGGCTATAAGCGTTAATACCAATAATATAATCACATCAATTGAGGAGGCATCAATTGAGAGTTTATCGAGTGAATGAAATTCTCTAAGTCGTTTGATTATGCTATTGGAGTGAATGATGGTTATAGGTGTGAATAATAATTAAGTAGACCTATCATTTCAGAGCCATAACGGATATCGACTTTAACTCGACTTAGCGTAAACTGGTGGGTGTCGATAATGTGCTGGAGGTGATGTATGCCGATTAATAGATTCCCTGTGTTGCTATGGTCTTTTGGGAGTGGAGTTTGTTTACTATGTAGCTTGACTCTGTCTGTGCAGGCGAAAGTGCCATTGGATATTGCTCTAGGCGATAGAGTGTCACATTCGGTAGGTTATCAACATCAAGGTCGACGTTATTCTTCGCATTATCGTGACCCATGGCGCTGGGGATTTGGTTGGAATAGTGTTTGGGGGCCGACGATTGGGCTTAGTCGATATAATGGCTATGGCAGTCGATATGACAATCGCTGGGGTATAGACGAATATCGTCGCAACAACGATAATTATTACCCTTATCGAACGGTTAATATTGCACCTCGCCAAAGCTACCAAGTCGTTGAACCTGCAGTGGTATCTGCGCCGCAGCGAACGACTACTCAAGTTCAATATGCTTCTGGGTTAAGTCGTTTACCTGAAAATGCCAAAGTGATTCAGCGCACGAACGGTACCGTTTATGAATGGCAAGGCGTTGAATATTATTTTGACTGGAACACTCAAACCTATGAGGTAGCCAAAGTTGATGCCCCATAGCTACCTGTATAGAAACAATACTCAATGCTATGGTCTGCTTTAGCCTGGTACATCGCAGTATCGGCTGCAGTGATGAGTTCTCGGCTATTTAAACCATGTTCTGGCAGTATACTAATTCCGATACTGGCGCCAACTTCTAAAGTATGCTTCCCAATAATGATCGGTTGCTTAATATTGGTTAATAGCTGGTTTATTTTATGTTCTATATCGATTGGTTCTGGGAGCATATCAAGCCAAACGATAAATTCATCGCCGCCGAGTCTGCCCACTATATCGGTAGCGCGTAGACTATTAACCAAACGTTTTGCAATGGTCATGATCACTTCATCACCAATACTATGGCCCAGGGTGTCGTTAATATTTTTAAATTTATTAAGGTCAATAAATAATAGTGCCGCTTGATTTTCTCCGCGTAAATCCCTTGCTATAGCAGTATCAATTTGTTTTATGAATGCGCGACGGTTATAAATACCGGTTAGTTCATCATGTTCAGCTAAGAAAATGAGTTGGTCTTGTTGTTCAATTAATTTACGGGTTTGGCTGTCTACTTCTTGCTTTAATTCATCCTTTTTAACGGTAATTTGAGCAAGTGAAAGTTTCATTCTATTGAAGTTATGGGCGAGTGCAGATAACTCATCGGTATCACTGAAATTAATTTGACTCTTTAGGTCTCCAGCCGCAAGTGCCTCCATCCCTTGGTTGAGTGAGGCTAACCCTTTCTTAAATCGAATGAGTGTCATAAATGACCATACGGTGACCAGAATCGCTAATATCAATAGCACCATTCCAACAAGGAATAATAACGTTTGTTGTTTTTGGCTCGCTTGTTTAATCGATAATTGATGAAGATTAAACATTTCTTCAGTCATCTCTTCAATAATCATACTGTATTTTGCTTTAAATAACCGTTCTGCTGTGAGGGTGGATGACACATCGACTTGTTTACTATGAAAGCTATTTTGAGTATTAATGAGTGCTCTAATATTGGTATTCAGTCTATTCAGGTTTCCAATAATGAGTTTTTGTTGCGTACCCCATTGAATGTCTTCTGAGAGGTTTTTGGCCAGCTCAGCTTGGCGTATATTTAACTCTGATAACCCTTGGTCATCTGTATACTCTTGGTAAAGCCACAGTTGACTACGCAAACTATCAATGTTGATTTGTAACTTCATTGAGTAATTGAGTTGACGGTATATTTGTTGTTGATAATAGTGAACTTGTATCAGTGACAAGCCGACAATCAATGTAAGCAGTGAACAGAGTGTTGCGGTCAGTTTTAGACGTTTAGATAACATCATAAATTACCATCCCGCCTCTAAACTGGTGAACTTTTCAAACAATTTTCGGTCAAGAATCTGCCTAAAATCAACACTATTCTCTTCAGAGACTAATTTATTATCAATTGCCCATTGGCTTTGAGTTTGGATGTTAGAAAAGAGTGCATTACTGAGTGATAACCGAAAAGTATAGTCATTCCAGGAATAACTAAGTTGGGATTGATCGATATCTAATACACGGCTAATTTTCGTCTGAGCAAGATCTGGGTGTGTATGAATATAATCGGTTGCGTCGTTAATTGATTTGAGTAGCGCTAACTTTTCTGTAGTTGATAGCCTTGTCTCTTTAAGCTCGATTAAGTTGAACGATAAGTGGTATAGGCCGCGACTGCTGATGACGTTGGTATTTGAGGGGACTTGTTGTGTTAACAAATAACTTAAGGGCTCCCAAGCTGAAATAATATCAACCTCATTATTTAATAACGCCGGAATAAGCTGCTCCGCAGGTAAATATACTCGCTCGATTGGCTGCTGAGTTTTGTTATACATAATCAATAAACTATCGAAAAAAAACTCACTGGCACTGCTTTTTACTATCCCTATGCGTGCGTGGGCTAAATTATCCAGTTGTTGATATTTTTGCGGTGTTAAACTCAGTAATTTTAGATCATTATCTGATTCGACAAAACTGGCTAATACAGAAAAGTTTGTTTGTTTAAAGCTATTAAACATGACCACCGTTTCTGAGGCCGTGGCGAGGTCAACTTGTTTATTCTTAAGGGCGTCAAAGCATTTCACTCCGCTGTCGAATCTCACTAGCTCAACATTAAGCCCATTTGCTCTAAAGTAACCTTGTTGTTGTGCAATAAAAAAAGGTGCAGAAAGAGGTGTGCCAGATACCGCAATTTTAATGGGGTCTTTTAGGGCGGAAGCGGTAAGTGATTTGCTTGTGCCAAGGTCACAACTGACAATGCCGATTAATATGAAAGTTAAGATAAACATGTTCAACACTTTGATCATAAAGATACTTCAATAAGGAGTGAATAAGGTTAAGTGTAGCGAATGTATTTTTTTTTGATGTTAAATTTTTGCAAACAAAAGATTTTTTAATAATATCAATCAATAGCGTTAGTACTAAGGTATGAGTGATGACATTAATTTATTTATAGTGAGCAATAGGGAAAGCAAGATTATATTTTATTTGTTTATTAATTTCAATGCATTATGATTTTCCTGATGAGTCTGTGTCACTGTTGAATATTCAATATGCGGGGATATATCTCAGCTAATATATTTTCTGCTTGTTGAAACTTTAATTGGTTAATTGATTGTGTTAATAATTCAATATGTTGTGGTGCAATGAGGTTAAGTGTATTGGCTATTTTGGCAAATGTATTAATGGCATTCATATTATAGTGATTAACTTCTTCCATTAGCGTGTCATATATCATAATAAATTCGCTGTTCACTGCTAATATCGGTATGTTCTCTTGGCTATTTGATGCTTGTAATTCCATTTCTAGCAAGGAGGCTAGCATTATCGCTAGATCTTTATTCGTGGTTAATTTTGCCAATAATATCTTATGAAACTGGCTAAATTCAGTAGGAGAGTAGTGTGCTAGTTTAATTTCATGGTTTCGTGCGTAGCAGGCTAATTCGGTGAAACCTAAAGTAGCAGCAGAACTTTTTAGTGTATGCAGCATAGGTGCAAAGTCCGCCGGAAGGTTCGGTGAAGCCATTGTTTGTTGGATGTACAAGGTTAAGTCATTAATAAACAGCTGAACAGACTTAAAATAGGTGGATTTATTGCCGCTAAAACGATTAACAGCCTGATGATATTCAAGCTGATGTTCTGCACAAAATAGCGTGATACGTCGTTCAGTATTACTCATGTTCATTTCAAACTCATCTAATTAGTCTACCTGTATTGCCTATGAGTGTTTCAACAGCCTCTCAATAACGATAACTCAATTGTCTATCTGAATATGGTCGCGCTAGTATGTAGGCAGATATTAAGATGCACGTTGGATACATGCTGTGCAAATATATTACTTAACGAAACTGTGTACCATTTTTGTGTTTATGTCGTTTTCGCGTATTCATATCTTTTATGATCAAGCACATTTGGTATCGACTAAGTTAACATAATGTACTTATTATGTAGGTGTTGTTTTCATTAAATTAAGGTAGTGGGTTACGTTGCTGCCTATTATTGATAGACGTAAAAAAATTAAGCTATTATAAATGTATGTTGGTTACAGATAACCTTAAGATTAAATGGATGTTATCTAGCTGAAAATAAGGGAGTTATTTCCTATGTTGTTATCGGGTTTATCCAATACTGTTTATAAAATTCTGATTATTGACGATAATATTCAAAATATATTTATGCTGGAAGATATTTTGTCGCCTCTTGGTAATATCTTTTTTTCAGAGTCTGGCACTAATGCACTCGCGTTAGTGGATAAAATTAAGCCTGATGTCATTTTACTCGATATTGAGATGCCTGACATGGATGGATGGGAAGTGTGTCGTGCACTCAAAGCTAATCCATTATTTAGCGATATTCCAATTATTTTTATTACCGGCCACACTGAGCCTGAATTTGAAAGGTTGGCGCTAGAAAGTGGTGGGGTCGATTTTATTACTAAACCTTTTAACGCTTCTATTTGTTGTTTACGAGTCCATACACAACTTAAATTTAGGCAGCAAAACCAATTAATTATTAAAGCTAAAGAAGAGCTACAACAATTAGTTAATCAAGTCCCAATGCTTATTACCTATTGGGATGATTTAGGTCAGAATTTATTTAGTAATGACAACACTGGTTTGTGGTTTGATAGCTTGGTCGGTGATGTTAAAAACAAGCATATTTCGACTATTTTTCCTGAAGCGCTCAGTAATGCAATTTTAAATCATCACCGTCATATTACCTCAGATGCATTAAAGTACATTGTCACAGTCCCTAACCGTGACGGTATGAGCTTTTATGAAGTCTTTCAGTCCAAAATGAAATCAAGTGCTGGAGTCGATGGCTACTTGGTTACTGTTGTTGACGTCTCTGAAGTAAAGCATGCTAAGCAAGCGCTGTACTCTGAAAAGGAGCGTCTTCGAGTAACACTCAATTCTATTGGTGATGCTGTTATTGCGACTGACACAAGAGGGCTTATTACTTTTATGAACCCAATTGCGGAGCGCATGACGGGTTGGCGGTTAAAAGAGGCATTACATCAAAAAATTGAAAATGTGATGCATTTGAAAGATTCTGATACTCAGCAGCCATTATTGAACCCGTTATATTTAGCTCTTCGCGAGCAGCGCATTGTGGCAATGGCGCTAAACAGCCTACTTACGTCACGTGGAGGGCATGTTTTTTATGTGGAGGATTCAGCCGCGCCAATCCGTAATGAAAATGGTGAAATGATTGGCGCCATTATGGTGTTTCATGATGTGAGTGAAGCGATGGCGATGGCGATGAAAATGAGCCATTTAGCCAACCATGATCAGTTAACTGATTTACCTAATCGGATATTACTTCAAGATAGGTTAAGCGTGGCGTGTTCTACAGCAAGATCTTATGGCACCAAAGCAGCTGCACTATTAATCGATATTGATCATTTTAAATACCTTAATGATTCCTTAGGCCACCAATATGGTGATGAGCTCATTTGTATGATGGCAAGACGAATACGCTCGTTAATACCTGCATCGTATACATTAGCGAGATTAGGTGGTGACGAATTTGTGATTTTAATGAGCGAGACTCGCTCTGTTGAGGCCTCTTCGCAATTAGCATCTACATTAGTTGAAGCGATGCATGAACCTTTTATTCTTGATAATCAGAAGTTTAATGTATCGATAAGTATTGGTGTTAGTGTGTTCCCAAATGATGCTTTAGACGCCGAGGAATTAATGAGGCATGCGGACGTGGCAATGTACCGTGCCAAACAGGAAGGCCGAAATCGCTTCTGCTTTTTCTCGCATGATTTAGAAAGTTCGCTTATGGAGCGCCATCATTTAGAGACTCGCTTAAGAAAAGCATTAATTAATGATGAACTTTTTGTGCATTATCAACCTAAAATTGATTTACAGACAAACATTATTATTGGTGCTGAGGCTCTTGTTAGACTGGCCAATGATGAGGGTGAGCTTATCTCTCCCGCAGAGTTTATTCCATTAGCAGAAGAGTCCGGTTTAATTATTATGCTAGGTAAACAGGTGCTTAATAAGGCCTGTGCTGAAGCTAAACGTTGGTTAGAAATGGGCTATACGATTCCTATTTCGGTAAATGTGGCCGCGGCACAGTTTGCTGATCCCGAGTTAGCCGATATGATCAAGAAAGCACTATTGGAGCATAATTTACCGGCACATTTACTTGAATTGGAAATTACCGAAACTGCATTGATGATTGATGCAGCGGACATGCAAAACAAGTTGAGTGAGTTAATATCATTAGGGATTAAGATTGCTATTGACGATTTTGGTACTGGTTATTCCAGCTTGGCCTATTTGAAAAAGTTTAATGTTGATGTAATGAAAATTGATATGTCGTTTGTGAAAGATATGCTCAACAATAAACATGATTATGAAATTGTGAAGACGATTATTTCGTTGGGTAAGTCGATGGGGTTAGTGCTAATTGCCGAAGGTGTTGAAACTGAAGCGCAAAGTCACGCATTAGTTGAATTAGGATGTTTTATGGGTCAAGGTTATTTGTTTAGTCGCCCACTCAATAGCACTGATTTTGAAGCCTTCATATCGCAGAGCAATAAATGTGTTAAAGGTGTAAATTCCGTCGATGAATAAGCGGTGGCTTATTCAGTTAAGCTTAAGCTGTTTTTGAGTTAATAGAAATGAAAAAGCCCCATTGCATCCTTTGCGTTGGGGCTTTTGTTTGCATTGTCTGTGGTTATATTTATGCCACTGGGGTATCCAACACTCCAATGCTATCAACCTGTACCCATTGATGCTCCAGAGTGTTATCAAGCTCGTGATTATTATTGTTTTGAGCTTGTCAGCCAGAGGCTGGAATAAAAATGACGTTATTGGATTATAGAGTCTGGGGACCCAATAACGCCTGAACTGTTATGTTAGCTGTCTTCTTGACTACTAACGGTAGAGCGATAAAGCGGCAAGGATGCAAGATATTTTGCGCTTATTATTAGAATGTTTGTTGCTGTACGTTATCAACTTGCTTGGGGACGCGTTGTTAACATGGTCAAACATCCTTGCCAAAACGGTTTTGATATTTAGATCCGTAAAACACCTTAATAAAAATGACGTTATTGGATTAATAGAGTCTGGGGACCCAATAACGCCTGAACTGTTATGTTAGCTGTCTTCTTGACTACTAACGGTAGAGCGATAAAGCGGCAAGGATGCAAGATATTTTGCGCTTATTATTAGAATGTTTGTTGCTGTACGTTATCAACTTGCTTGGGGACGCGTTGTTAACATGGTCAAACATCCTTGCCAAAACGGTTTTGATATTTAGATCCGTAAAACACCTTAATAAAAATGACGTTATTGGATTA
>NZ_JBEOPM010000012.1:0-151625 GCF_040310165.1 Shewanella sp. AC91-MNA-CIBAN-0169 | reverse complement strand
TCAGCTAATAACTCATCTGACTCTGACCAGACGCTGGCTGCATTGGCTGTGATGTACCATTCTTTTTGACCTTGGGGCAACGAAAAGCCAGATCGTAAAAGTGGGCTAAGATTAATAGATTGCATCGGTGATTGCGCATATACCTGTAACGGTCCGTAATCATTAAAACTGACTACTTGCGCTTTTGCAGGCAAGATCGTAAAAATACTCACAATGGATATCAGTTTAAGGTTGGTTTTCATCGCTATTCCCTGCGTTAACTTTCCAGTTAAATATTCAGTATCAGTTATTTATAAATATGAAACACATTACTCGTGTTGGTCATTGTTTAAGGCTAACTGCTGAGATTGCGCACATTAAAGTGCTAGATATAAATTGAATATCCTAAAGGAAGACAGGATAAAATTCAGTTATATCGCCACTCTTATGCTTACAACTGTATTCATTGTTTAAGATAATATCAACTAATGTTACTGATTATTTGAGTGGTTATTTTCAGTAAAGCATTGATTATTATATAATAAGTTACCAATGAGCTGATAAGGCTTATTCTGTTTCTCCTAAATCAACATTCCATGGCAGCAAATCAGACATATCATCTCATGGTGCTCGCTTGGGTAATTCCGTAAATAGATGACGGAAATAGTAGTAGGGATTCAAATCATTGGCACGGCAGGTCATCACCAGGCTGTATAAGTTCGCACTGGCTTTAGCGCCACCCACCGACGTCGAGAACATCCAGTTTTTTAGTCCTGTGGTAAACGGCCTGATATGTTACTCATAGTAATTTAGGAGTTCTATAAATTTAAAGCTGTTAAGTGATACTTGTGCTGAGTCAGTCTGAGTGATGACTTCGCTGATATGGCGAGTAGCGCTATAGAACCTGCAATTAACCCCCACAATACTTAACTAATGTCCCATAGTGTCAAGTTTGAAGCTGTTACGAGAAAAGTAATGATTGCAGCTTCAGACATTTTATCTTCGGATAGTGCTTGTTTAATACTACTATTAATAGCAGTAAGTAAAGCTATACCAGCTTGTATAGTGTGAGCCCAGGTCACTGTGAAATATCATATTACTAGGCTTCCCTATAAGCTCAAATACCATCGATAGTGCTCTAGCCGTTAACTCAGTTTTTCAATTATGAAGCCGAATATAGGAACGTAAACCGATCACTGCCAAAACGCTATTTTTTATATTGTAATATTGGATGAGAGCATATATTGGCCCTAGGTTGCTGGAGGTAATTAATCCAGTTTTTTAATTTAGCTTTATAAGTAATTGCTACGTTTATATCCCTTCTTCTAACCTAGTCTATGAGTGTCGCTGTTATTATCTGAATTCGGGCTTAACCAATGTTTTAAAGTGATTCTAATTTCGTGAAGTCTCACGTTAGAATTGTAAACTAGTTGCGTGACACAATTTCATAACTTAGTAACATATGCTCATCAAAGTAAATATGCCGGACTAAGTTATGACAATACTTTTTAGATTTATAATGATTTTTACCCTTTTCGTAATTCCAATTGCGCATGCTTCACCATGGAATGATTTGAGTGCTGAGCAGTTAGAATCACAATTAAAAACCAAGTTTGTTGAAGGAAAGTATTCATCAAAGGGGGCTGATTCATGCTTAATGTGTCATAAAAAAGATACAAAAGTGATGGCAATCTTTAGTTCTACGCATGGATTATTGGATAGCAGTAAATCTCCTATGGCGGGGTTGCAATGCGAGTCGTGTCACGGCCCTCTTGGCAAGCATAATCGGGGGGGGAAAGAGCCTATGATTAGTTTCGGGTCCGAGAGTAAACTTTCTTCTGATAGCCAAAATAGTATTTGTCTAGGTTGTCATGAGAGTGATAAGGGGAATGGCTGGCATAGCAGTATGCATAATTTGGAACAAGTCACCTGTGTTTCTTGCCATGAAATCCACACATCTAGCGATCCAGCTTTAAGCCTCGAAGGTACTAATGATTTATGTAGTAGCTGTCATCTGCAGGAAAAAGCGGATATGAATATGCGTTCTTCTCATCCATTAAAGTGGGGAGATATGAGTTGCATTGATTGTCATGATCCTCACGGTTCTAATAACGAAAAATCTTTAAACACAACAAGTATAAACACTACATGTTATAGCTGCCATGCGGATAAGCGAGGCCCATTTCTGTGGGAACATGCTCCTGTGACTGAAGATTGTACTAGTTGCCATAACCCACATGGCAGCGTTAATGATAACCTTTTAAAACAAAGAGCTCCGCTATTATGTCAACAGTGCCACATGGATGATGGGCATGCGAGTCGAATCACTAATAAACCTGGTATAGATGCATTTGGCAGTGGCAGAAGTTGTCTCAATTGTCATAGCCAGATTCATGGTTCTAATCATCCTGCAGGTAGCAATTTTAGTCATTGATAGTAGAGGTAAGTCATATGTATTTTAAATTAAATATTATTACTACGATGCTAATAGTAATTTCTGATCCACTACTAGCTGCTGACTTTGGTATTGGCAATGCTAATACTACTCAAGTCGATACTAATAAATACCAATGTAATCGTTGTATTGAGCATCCTTCTTTGAATGGGCAAGTTTCAATAGGTTTGGGTTTAATTAACAGTGATGATGCATACAGCGGTAATGAGTTTGGGAAAGATCGTAATGGCTTAGTAGGCGCAGTGAGTGGTGATATGAGGCTACGAAGTAGTGATGGGCTAGATACTAAAGTCAATGCCCATAATTTAGGTTTAGATAGCAGTCGTTTTCATCTTCAGGTAAACAAAACTGACGAGTTTAAAACTAATATCGATTACCGTTTGCAGACTACTTACGGTAGAAAAGTTCAAAGTCCATTTTTTATTAGAAATAATGTTATAGATAAAGCGGCTAATAGCATTTTTAACACTTCGATTATAAAAGAAAGAGAAAAAGTCGGTGCTGGTTTTGAGTATTTATATCAGGACTATAAAGCTTTCTTAGATTACAGCTACGAAAAACAATCTGGTAATAAAGAAGCTAGTTTCGTCGATGCTATTGGTGTTGTAAATTTTGTTGAACCTATCAGTTCCAGTACCGAAGAGGTCCACGCAGGTATTACTTATAATGGCAATACCTGGTCAAGTACTCTGCAATATAATGGTAGTTTTTATCGGGACGATATAGATAATCTTTCACTAATCTACAATGAGGATATTTATGCGGCAACTCCTGATAATAGTGCGCATATCATATCTCTCAGTGGGCAGTCCGTATTTTTGAATACAGCTCTAAATGGCACGATCAGTGCTGGGCGTATGATCCAAGATTCAAGACTGATCCCTATGGCTGGAAATCCTCTAGTCAATTGGGATGGGCAAGTCGATACCCGTGATGTTCGTATAGGGTTTAGTAGTCTTCTTAATGCTCGATGGCGAGTGAATGGTAAATTCAGTTTTAGTGACCGTGATAATCAGAGTTCCGTAGATAATTTCGCTCAGTTAGAGTGGGACAGTATTAGTGGTGCTTTTAAGATGAATGTACCACTTGATATTTCTCGGACGGGTGGTTCATTACAGACAAGTTACAGATTTAGTAGCCAGTATAGACTAAGTTCTGGCTATGAGTTTAAAGAAACTGAACGAAATTATTTAGAACGTGAAATAAATCGAGAAAATAAATTTTGGTCAAAAATTACTATTCATGCAATAGATAAATTGAAATTCAGTATTAAAGGGATATATGAAAATAGAGGGGGGTCTCTCTATGATTCATCTCGGATAACGGCTCCCCAAGAAAATCCTCTGTTAAGAAAGTATTATTTGGCTGATCGTGAGCGTAGTGGCGTGGAGTTAAATATTAACCATAATCCTCTTTATTGGCTGAACATTGGTATTAATGGAAGTTATTCCAGAGACAAATATCAGAATACAGATTTAGGTCTTTCTGAAGCTGAAGATTATAGATATGACATTACTCTAGGTATTAATCCAAGTAACAAGTTGCATTTATATGCTCTTGCAAGTCAGCAGTGGATTAACTCGGATATGTCAGGTTCCAGTTTTGATAATTATTCAAATTGGCTGGGACATGTTGAAGATACGTTCATTAATTTAGGTGCTGGAGTTAGCTGGATATGGTCGGATGATCTGACAGTTGGAGCTGACTATTTATTTGCAAATTCAGAGAGTAATACAGCAATTGATGATAGTGACTATGGTGACTACTACGATTATAGGCACAGCATAGAGTTATATGGCAGTTATGCATTAAATGCAGATGTAGGACTGAAGCTTAGCTATCGTTATGAGCGTTATTACGATGCAGATGATGGTCTTGTTGGCATTGATGAAATAACAAGGCTCACAACATTAGGTGAGCAGAACCATAACTACAACGCACATCTGTTAATGATGAGCATTAACTGCATGTTTTAAAGAAGGTGATTAAAATGGAAAGACGTGATTTTCTAAAAGTAAGCGCTAGCATCGCAGCTCTCAGCAGTATAACTGCTTGTAATACAACTTCAGAAGATAGTGAAGAGGTCAAAGAGTTAGCGCCTGAAGAAGTAACCACAATGTCAAGTTGTAATGTAAATTGCAAAGCAACTTGCCCACTAGTTATTACTACCGTTGATGGCATCATCACAAAAGTTACACCAGAAACAACCACTATCGACTCAGAGGACGGGTTTGTAATTCGCCAGCAACGTCCTTGCGCCCGAGGACACTCAGCAAAACAAAAAATTTATAATCCGGATAGAATTCTACATCCCCTAAAACGTATTGGTGAAAGGGGAAGTGGCCAGTTTGAACAGATTAGTTGGGACCAGGCATTTTCAGAAATTGGAGTTAAGCTAAAAAATATATACGACACTTACGGTTCAAGATCTGTCTTTAATCTTGCAGGATCATCAATGGGTGCTATCCATTCTCCTACACCTATTAATAATTTATTGAATGTAATGGGAGGATATACAGGCATATTCAGCTCGATGAGTTTCAGCCAAGTTGAAAAAATAATGCCGTATATGTATGGGACAAGACCATATTCTTCTATTGTGGAGTCAAAATTTAGTGATTTATATTTATTTTTTGGCTTTAATCCCTTAGAGACTGGAGCTAGTGGTGCTGGTTACGGTTTTGAATGGCAGCACGTGAAAGGTGACACTCCAGTAATCTGCTTTGACCCTAGGTATACTGACTCCATGCTAGGGAGAGAAGAGAGTCATTATTTTGTCAGACCAGGAACGGATGCAGCTCTTTGTGAGGCTATGGCTCATCATTTAATAAGCACTGATCAGGTTGATACTTCTTTTTTAAAAGAGAAGTGCTACGGTTTTTGGGCTGAACCAGAAATGCCAGATCCTCATAATCCATCGTTAACGCTTCCAGCGGTACCTTACGAAGAGTGCTATGAGGCACATATTCTTGGTATTAAAGATGGCATTGCTAAGACACCTGAATGGGGCTCTAAAATTACAGGTGTTCCAGCCGAAACTATTCGTGAAGTAGCTAATCGATTAGCCCAAGCAAAAGCCCCTTTTGTGATAGCAGGTTGGAGTATCCAGAGACAGCTTAATGGTGAGGATAATATCCGAGCAATTAGTACACTTTCGCTAATGGTAGGTGCTGTAGGTAAGCGTGGTACAACTAATGGTGATATGGCGTTTTCTGAGATTGCAACGACTAATGCATTTTTCGTTTTGCCATCAGTGCCAGCTAATGAAAAAAATGCAAAAGTAAGAATGGCAGCATGGCCTCGTGCAATTCTTGATGGCGAGAATATGACTGTGATTAAGGATGATATTATCCTACCACCGGATGAGATCGATAGCCGTGGAGATGGGAAACTTGGTGCTAATATTAAATGTGCTTGGGTGCGAGGGGGTAATCATCTAGGTCAACAAGGAGACACATTTAAGATAGCAAAAGAATTAAAAGATCAGACGAATGTAGAACTGATTATAAATATTGAAAACCACATGTCTTCAACCGCTATGTACAGTGATTATGTCTTGCCAGAAATGACATGGTATGAGCAGACTGATTTACCTTGGTCAAATCTACAGTCAGGTTCGATGCCTTTTGTTATAGCAACAACTGGAATTCCAAGAATTGGTGATACTAAGTCAACATGGGAAATATGTGAGGGAATCGCAAAAGTTTTAGGCATTGAATCAGAGTTCAGTATGGGAATGACTCCGACCCAAGTGCTCGAACATGGGTATCAAGTATTAAGAATGTTTCACCCTGAATTACCTTCGACATTATCAGAAATGCAGGAAAAGCAAATTTTTAAATTTGCTAATCCATGTGATGATTCTGAGTCCTCTGCAATAAGGCATTGTGCAATGTATGAGTACGTCACTAATGGCGGATTGCTTAATACTGCATCTGGAAAAATTGATATATATTCGCACAAACTTAGAGAACTAGCTGAAAAGAATCAAATACCAGATTATTGGCGGAGTACTGATTACATTAACCCAATAGCTAAGTATATGGTTGTCCCTGGTGGGTATGAAGATTCTGATTTAGTGAGTAATTATCCTCTCCAATTAGTAAATTTCCATGCAAAATCGAACGTACACTCTGGATATACTAATTCTCAGTGGCTTAAAGATGCTATGCGAAGAGCTGCATGGGTAAATCCGTCTGATGCCTCTGGATTTAAAGATGGCGATCAGATTGTCATCGAATCATCTTTTGGCAAAATACAAGTCGAAGCAAGAGTTACTCAACGAGTAATGCCAGGCGTTATTTCATATGGGCAGGGTTTTAAATTCACTCCGGTTGGTGATTTAGATATTGGTGGTAACTTCAATAGTCTAACTTCACACACAATGACTAGCACTGTTGCAAAAGGGACCGGTGTTAATTCAAATCGCGTCCGAATTTATAAGGCATGAGGAGGATATTACAATGGCTGATAGTTTCCAATTAGGTTTCCATTTCGATAGTAGCAAATGTAGTGGATGTAAAGCCTGCGATATTATTTGTAAATCAAAATTTGATGCAAAACCAACCCAGAATACAAGGAGAGTTTATGAGTATGTTGGTGGCTCTGTAACCGAAAATAGCGACAACACAGTATCTAGCAGTGTTTTTGCCTATTATGTATCAATAGGGTGTAATCATTGCTCTGAGCCTGTTTGCGTAAAAGCATGCCCAACAGGGGCTTGCCATAAGCAAAGTAGTAACGGCTTAGTAAAAATTGAGGCTAGCCTGTGTATTGGATGTGGTAGCTGTTCAAGAGCTTGTCCTTATGACGCTCCCCAAATGGATCCTGTACGGAAAGTCATGACAAAATGTGATGGTTGTGAGGATGAAGTTAGCCGAGGAGAGAAACCTCGATGCGTAGCCGGTTGTCCTCAGCGTGCCCTTGATTTTGGAGTAATGGATGAGTTGAAGGCCAAATATCCAAATGCTACTAGAGGAGATATTGCACCTCTACCAGATCCATCAATTACTACTCCTAGTTTACTTATTACTAGAAGTCGAGTTGGGCGTGGAACTGGTAGTACTGATGGTAATATAGTCAATATTACTGAAGTATAAAAATAGATAATCCGCCGAAGTTTTGGCGGATTTTTCCGAGGTTTAAAAATGCAACCAGAACAAGATTATATGATGTCTGCAGCATGCTGCAAATTATTTTCTACATTGTTTTATAAAAGACCATCTCAAGATATTATAGATATACTTAAAGAAAATAAATTTGAAGTAATGTGGCCTGAATATTCGAATAAGCAAAAAAAAGTATTAAAAAAACTTAGAGATAGCGTCGAAAATGAAAGTTTTGATTCTGTTAAATCAGACTTTTTTAGATTATTTATAGGAAGCGAAAAAAAATTAGCATATCCATGGGGTTCTGTATATACAGACAAAGATAATCTTATGTTTGGAGAGTCCTCTATGAAATTCAAAGAGTTTTGCAGAAAAAATAATGTATCAGTGGAGCTGGAAGTTAATGAGCCACTAGATCATATAGGTATTTTATTTAGTGTTTTATCTGTGCTATTTGAGAGAGCTGGCATTGACTATAATCTTGATAGTATAGTTGAATTAATGAAAAATCATTTATTGCCATGGTTTTATCGATTTATATATTTGATGAAGACGAGTGCGGTTACGAAATTCTATCAATCTATTTCAGTGTTAGCTGAACAGTATGTAAATTATTGGGAGGAGGAGCTTGAGCTCGATGTTGAACAGGTGCACTTGTATAAGTAGATTAGCCAACTCTAGGTCAAGGCGGGATAATACTTTGTTAACGGTAGGGGGGCCAACAAAGCATGATCTGATCAAACAAGTTATTCTTTTGGCTTGTTTCTACGTCTATGTTTGAACACTTTATTATCACCAAATATCCCTGTTCCACCATTACGACATTATCGACTTTATGTCTACTATAGCATCTAGATGGGAAGGCTGGTTTGGTATCGAAGAGTTTGCCTATGAACACGTGGATTAGCTAAGTGAACATAATCTATTCAGAGCTTAAATCCCGGCAAGATATTCAACTGTTAATTTTGACGTTTTAGTCTTGGTGATGTGCGGCTTCTCTCTTGTTGTTTACAAGAGAGAAGCGACAAGCAACTCATTGCTATTGATGGAAGACATTATTAGTGGTTAACCGCTAAGGGAGACGTACTTCATCTGGTCTAAGCATTTAACACTGAGCGAGGACTAGTCTTATTTCGATAAGGTATTTAGATAGTTAGCTACAGTTCGATATTTGCTTAATATGCTTGATGTCCGTGACATAATACTGACGTTCGACGCATCACACTATAACAACACAACACTCCAAAATAGTGGAAAAGGGTTGATTACATTGTCCAAGTTAAAGCACTTCAGCCTAAACTAAACAAGTAATCGCAGGAGCTTTTTAGCTTTTATTGTGACAACGGTACTGAGCTTATCGCTTAATATGAAGAAAAAATCGGGGGTGGCATAACTAATGTCGAGCACTTTCCTAGTACCAGCAACATTACTTATAGAGCAGGCTTTGAAAAGGCGTTCACCCAAATAAATCATTGCAGTCGAACGCGAGCGAAGATCCGGAATTAATACGAGCATCGATAACCAGTATTTTCTGAGTTCTTTAGATATCGATCCTGAATTGGCGTTCTGGGGAGTATCCGACAGTACAGGCATATAGAAAACCAATAGTACTGGTGTCTGACGTTACTTTTAAAGGAGATAGTGGTCGGATTAGAGATAGATAAAATGCTGAACGAATGGCGTTAATGCGTCGATTTTTCAACCTAATTAACAACGCTCTTTAGCAGTTAACATGCTCAGAGAGATGATGAAAGCGAAGTAGAATGGAAAGTTCAGGTCTGAATTTTTCTTTGGTTCATGGATTTAACAAACCTTAATTCTGACCTGTAATGACAATGGACATAGAGCATTTTATAATTTTTGTACATATATTTTTAGCTGGTCGTTCAAAGAATTTAATTAATATTACGGCTTTCACTCTAGGCTTAAGGTTGTCAAACAATGAAAATACATGAGGATTTAGTGAGGAGTATCCGAGTTTTATCACAAATATTCTATTCACCGCCGAGTAAATTATTTCTTGAGGAATTAGCTGATGGGGTACTTGATGAGTGGCCTGATTATGTTGATCCTTGCAATATTCTCGGTCAAGCAATGAAAGAGAGCATTAAGACTGAGGATGGGCTTAATGTGCTTTTTGATTTTATGAACCTATTTGCTAGCGTTGAGCATATTGGCTCATGGGATTGTGCATACACAGATAAAAATAACCTTCTCTTGGAATTGCGTGAGCGCCAAATCAAAGTTTATTGTGTTGAAAATAATATAGATGTTGAATTTATAATTAATGAACCCAACGAGTACATAGGGGTACTTCTATTTATATTGTCAGAAAGACTCAATAAAGTGAGTCAAAATACTGTATCAAATCCAATTGGGATCTTGATTGAGGAGTTCATGAGACCCTGGATTAAATTATTTATTGTCCAGATAGAAGAAAATGCTAATACTGAATATTACTTAGGAGCGGCAGCTTTACTCGATAGCCTTATTGTTTACCTTAAAAAGAACATTTCCAACACCCAGCAATTTACATCCTCCTCATGCTAAACCAGACAAACTGATTACAGTAGAAGATCCCTGCCGCTACTAGATGGCAATGCCGACGTCAAGAATGTTCTTGGTTGCGGGGATATTTCCTGAATATTAGCAAATACTACGGTGATAATGCTCACATTATGTATCATCAAGATGTTCAAGTGCTTATTTAACAAACACATCGGCTTGTAATTGATAATCGGTATCGTTAGCATTCGTATGTAGTGGTTGCTTATACAACACACCAAATTAATTCTAGCCTGCGTTTTACAGTTAATACGGAATATCGGGATTCGCTTACGAAAAGGCTGTCATCGCAAAGAGCTATAAAAGGTTGATCATATGAACACCAACATAAAACTAATTAGTGCACTCATCGCAGGCATTCTGCACTCAGGCTCAGCAGCCGCAACTACCGTTGACGATGCTAATATCGAAGTCATCACCATTAATGGTCACCAGCAACATTATAAAACGGATCAAGCGCACGGAGCCATGCGCTCAGATGTTTCATTACTGGACACTCCCCAATCTGTAGTCGTCATACCTAAAGAAGTTATGGATGACCAGCTAGTGCGCACGTTAGGTGATACACTCAAGAATGATGCCAGTATTTCTATTGGTCGTGTCACTACCGATAGAGAACGTTTTAGCTTACGTGGCTTTAGCTTAGATGAAAGTACCAACCTGCTCAAAGATGGGCATCAGCACTTTTCTAAGTACAGAATACCAATGGCATTGGTTGAAAATGTTGAAGTGCTAAAGGGGCCATCAAGCTTGCTCTACGGTCAATCAACGCCTGGTGGTCTAGTCAATTTGGTAACAAAGAAACCAACTTATGATTCGTTTCTTACCTTAGGCGTAAAAGGTGATGAAAATGGCTCGATTAGGGGGGCGCTCGATGCGGGGGGTAGCTTAAATGAAGCTCAAACAATTCGTTATCGAGCCGTTCTTGAGAAAGAACAAAATGAAAACTGGCGCGAATACCAAGATGGCATCGCACAAGATAGTGATTTCCTTGTTGGCAGCCTAATGACTGATTTTGATCTTGGCAACGACCTCCGACTCTCCTTGCACTTCGATAAATCTGATGACATAGCAGGCCAAGATAGCGGTGCTTTAATTGACGATAACGGCGATGTTGTTGGTGGCGATGAGACTATTTGGGATATGCCTTGGACTACGATTGATGCAAAAAGTGAAAACTATGGTGCCGACCTTCGTTATCAATTTTCGGATAATTGGGAGTTTGCAGCAGGTTATAACAAACAACACAATGAGCGCGAGCGTTG
Organism: Shewanella sp. AC91-MNA-CIBAN-0169; assembly: GCF_040310165.1. Taxonomy (NCBI): domain Bacteria; kingdom Pseudomonadati; phylum Pseudomonadota; class Gammaproteobacteria; order Alteromonadales; family Shewanellaceae; genus Shewanella; species Shewanella sp. AC91-MNA-CIBAN-0169. Next base: position 140,253 of record NZ_JBEOPM010000012.1, on the reverse strand, counting down.
GGAAAGCAAGCCACAAACTAGTAGCTATGAGCCTGATACTGGCCGCTATAAAAACAAGCCCTACAACAAGCTTGAAGACTGGGTTCAACAAGCGTTTTACTTCGATTTTGTAGGTTCTATTGAGTTAGCTGGAATGCAACACGAACTGCTTATAGGCGGAAACTACGTTGATCACCAGTACAGCTCGCTAAAAGTGAAAGGTAAAATGGGTAGTGGTAACATCAGCTCTGGTTTTATAGCGTCTCAACCTGATTTTGATTATGCAGATGCCAAGGCCTCTAGTGATGAGTACCAGTACTATGGTGTGTTTGCTCAAGATCTAATTTCACTTAATGATGAATGGCAAGTGCTGTTGGGCACGCGCTACGATCAACAAGACAAAACAGATGCCGACAGCTATTCAGTATTACCGAAGTTTGGTGTCGTTTATCACCCTGTAGAAAATGCATCTCTTTATGCAAATTACAGCGTGAGTTTCGAGCCACAAGGCAGCATACTTGACAGTGAAGATGGCAGTTATGGCTTAGAGCTAGATCCTATTAAAGGGAAAATGGTAGAGCTAGGGACTAAATGGGAGTTTCTGTCAGGACGAATTCGTTTAAATGCCGCCGTGTTTGATATTGAACGAAAGAATATTCTAACTAATGAGGGCACCGCTGACAATCCAATTACGACTCAAGGTGGTGTTCAACGTCATAAAGGCTTTGAGTTTGGCGGAGTGGGGCAAATAAACGACGATCTTTCGTTGATCACCTCTTTAATGTATCTAGATGCGGAATACAGCTCACACGATGAGTTCAAGGGTAACCGCCCTGAAGATGTACCTGAGTGGACAGTGTCAATTTGGGCTAAATATTCACTAACTGACAGAATGGCAGTTAACTTAGGCGCATTTTATGAAGGCGAACGTTTTGGCGATGCTGCAAATACATTCGAGAAAGATGCTTATACTCGCATTGATACGGGTATAAGCTACGCTATTCCAGTGGCAGGGCAAGATCTGCAACTCAGAGTGAATATAGAAAACCTATTTGATACAGATTACTTAGGTGGCGGTGAAAACGGCGAAGTGAATGTAGGTAAACCAAAAACAGTCAAATTTGGTGTAAGTTACACTTTCTAAAGTTCACTTTATTTATTTAGACATTAAAAATCCAGAATAATCTATAAACGCCGTTTACTTAAGGTTAGCGGCATTTTCTTTTTGCCACTGGATACTATTTTTATTGTCTCTCAAGTAACGTGCTGTGTAATGGTCAAGTAAAACTGTACACAAACAGGGGGCGTGTTTATGCTGCCATTTCGGCAGTGGACGTAAAAAGATAGAGAAGGTTCTAGGGATGCTCCTATTTAGACTCCAGATCCAAATGCCATAGCTATTATCGACTCATGCCAACTGCTGTGACAGCTGTTTGATCAAAATGAGTCGAGTAAAACTGTTAAACAACAAGATTTTTGTAAGAAACTGTGTTTTATTCGCCCCTCAGTGCTTGTTTCTAGTGCTGTAGGTGATTGAAAGGTCGGCACAATCACTGATCAACATCGAAGTTTTAATGGCATCCATGTGGATACAGATAAAAAATTTGCTGATAAACCATTTGGCTTTTCGGACCGAGAATGACACTTTCAATGAAGCTGAATTAATCAATATAGCAACGGTTAATTAATGCTTACCTGACGATAATAGTTAATTTTGGCTTAAAATACCGGAAACACCATCTACTATTTCATCTGGCGATGAAGCACAGCCATGTAAAGCTAATGCCGCTACCGCTACAAGCAGTGCTCGCCAAGATGAATAAGCTTGCATGATTACTTCGCCTCGAAAGTGCCTGCAGGAACAAGATCATTAAAATAGTGAGCGAGGAAAGTCGCAAAATTATCTTGTGGTTGAGCCTCTAAACTGTGCTGCTCAAGCAAAGATTTTTTAGCCTCGTTTTCATAGCCTTGCTCGACTTCATCACTTAATGGGTAATGGCTTAAAAATTCATGATAATCATTTGCCAGTTGTTTAACCCACACGCTATGGTCGGTGCCTTTAACCACGACTTCGTTGATCACTCGCCCTGATAAGGTTTTATCTGGATCATCGATAGCTTCAGACCAAGTGCTTAAGGCTGTTTGGTAAGCATGGCTATCATCACCGTCGAGTAGCTTCGCGATTGTGTTTAATTGTCCAAATAACTCGTGCATCCATTGCGTTAAGCTAATGGTCTTACCGTTACGTTGTAATTCAAGCCCAGGTTTACGGCCTTCTAATACTACGGCTTGCAAGTTAGCGGCAATCTCTGCGTCGCCGACGGCATCGGTATCTTCAGATGGCGATAATAAGCAGTACAATAAAAATAGGTCTAGGAAACGTACTTGAGTTGCATCTATCCCAACAGGGCTAAATGGATTAACGTCTAAGGCACGTACTTCAATATACTCAACACCTGCACGTGCTAAAGCTTGTGAAGGTTTCTCGCCTTTTTGGGTGACACGTTTTGCACGGATTGGCGCGTAAAATTCATTTTCAATTTGCAAAATATTACTATTGAGTTGGCGGTATTCACCGTCCACATTGATACCAATTTCTTCAAACTTTTTCGATGGCATTTTAATTGCCGCGCCAACGCCTTCAAGATAATCAGGCAATGAGTTATAGCTAATATTAAGCGTGTCTTGTTCTTTGTTGGTATAGCCTAGATCACTCATGCGCAATGAGGTTGCATAAGGAAGGTATAAGGTCCCTTTACCGGTTTTTTTAAATTCGAAATCGACGTCTTGATCTTTTATAAATGAACTGCATAATGCTGGCGTTGAACCAAATAAATACGGTAACACCCACACTAAACGATGATAGTTACGGATCAGTCCAAAATAAGATTCTGAGATAAAGTCTTCAAAGCTAATATTTTTACTGCAACAAGCGGCACCATTGGTCATCTTGTCATCATACAAACGTTGCCATAAATCTTGCGACACCGAAAAGTTAAAATGAACCCCAGAAATGATCTGCATTAATGCACCATAACGATGGGTTAACCCTTTACGATATAAGGTTTTCATTTTACCGTTATTGGAGCTGCCATATCGTGCGACAGGAATATCACTGACTTCACCTACGTAACATGGCATGCTGACAGGCCACAATTTTTGGCCGTTAAGGTTACGCACACTGTAAGCGTGGGTTTGCGTTAACCCCTCGAGCAAATCATCAATACTGTGACAGACTGGCGTAATAAATTCTAATAAGGCTTCGCTGTAATCAGTGGTAATGCGCGAATGGGTCAGAGCAGAACCGAGCGCTTCTGGGTGTCCATCTTGTGCTAAATGGCCGTTTTCATCAATACGCAATGCTTCACGTTCAATACCACGTAACATGCCCAATAAAGCCTCACGGCCTTGAGTGTCGCTTAAGTGTTCGACTTTTTCATTGAAAGACTTCAATTTACTACTCTCTTTTATGGATTCGCATTGCGAGTAAACAGCTAGACCTGATAATAAACGAGATTATTATTTAACCTGAATCTTGCTTAAAGAAATGGAAATAAATACTTGTCCCGTGTCTTATCTTTCAAACAAGAACGATACAGGTACACAAAGAACAGACATGATTAATTAGTTTAATTGTTTTGTGATGTCGATTATATTTGCAAAGTATTTATTCCTCAGTGGCAGCAGTAATTGCTCAATGATGGTACTCAAAAACGGTAACTTGATGTTCGAATGACAACTAGCGAAATCATGAACATTGTCGTAAGTTTTCATATGTTATGTTACCGTGATTTCAAAAATTATTATCTTGACTATGCGTCGCTGTTCTACAAAAGTTAAATCTCAAACTTATTCAGTTATACGCGATCTTTAGCCGTCATGCCCCGAGTAATTGTGCCGATTTGCGCCTACTTCATCACTTAAAGGAAAGCCCACAGGCATTGAATTAATTGACTCCACTAGCATAAAAGTGTTCCATAACATCCGTATTCCAAGACGCAAAACCGTTGATGGGATATTACAACGAAGCAAAGTCTCAATGGGTTGGTTCTATAGGTTCAAGCTTCACTTCATCGTCAATCACCTCTGTGAAATTGTCGCCACCAAAGTCACAACAGACAAAGTACATGATACTCAATCTTGACTAATAAGATATATAGTGAAATGGAGAGGGAGCGGATTTATTCGATAAAAGCGTAATGCTCGTCACAATTGAACGTAGAAACATGAAAGAAAGAGCCATCTTATTATGCGATAAGGCCATGCTATTACGGCGCTTTATCATTGAAAAAATAAACGACCAACTGAAGAATATTTTGTTCATCGAACATTCAATACATCGGAGTATGAACAGTTTTATGTTGAATTTAATTAGTGGACTATTGCTTAAAAGATAGTAAGCGACACCTTAAATTAACTGATGTAGAGCGCAATACATTAATGATTGCTCAAGCAGATCTCATATATAGTCTCTTCCTGTATTGCAAGGTTTTACTCATCGATAACAGGGACAGGATTGCTGCCATATATACGGCCTATATATGAAGTTCAAGACTTCTGGCCTCGATGTATTTCGTACATGTTGTCCTTATCAGGTTATCGGTATTGAGTACCACTGAACTCACCAAGTTTTTAATATGCAGGTTTTACATGTTGAGGCGGGATAAGCTTAACTTTATGACCACACTTTTGTTTTTATCGAGCCCAATAATGCGATGTTGCACAAGGCTCAATAGCAACTAAACATGTTGTTTTTTTCGGAAAAACGCTAATATCTGAGTTCGTGTTAACATTTTTTTATTAATTAACCGATCTGGTTCATGCAACAAACCACATGAAAGAATCGTTTTGTTATGTCTAACCCTATTGTTGTAATCTTCATTTTGGTCTTCTCCCATTTTGATTGTTGTAACCACTTCAATCATGGCACATCGATGCCGTAGTGGGAGGAGACCATCACATCAGGTTAATTAATACATAATGCAATCAAGTGATCCGTCCTCTTATTGAACCATTAATTAGCAATCAGCGTTTCCAGTAGGCTAGACACCTTAACTGTTGCATGTCTCGAATTTCGATACGTATAGTTATTTGAGTGATGCTGATCGCAGAAGTTACCCATCAGGATATACAGGAGTAATTACTATACTGTATATTAATCATATAGGTTGTGCGCTATATAATAGTGCGCAATTATATTGTTGACACTTCATGGTGGTTGTATGTGCATATATACCTTAAGAAACTTAATGGAATCATGGTCAATACCTCACTCGGTCATTGATATATTAGTGCGAAATATTTTCAAAGTAGATCTGCAGAAAGGAGATCTACTTGAATTGAAGCATGATCAAACTTATTTGGTCTCTATAGATCATGGTGTTGTTGGTGAGTTTTTTGATTTTGCTAAAGATTACGAAATTTGCGCGAGCTTATTTACTCCAGGCACCGTTATTCCATATAAAAAAATAGATAAATATTTTAAAAATGAAAATATACGATATGAAGCATTGACTGATACATCTGTATTTGTAGTACCAAGAAAAAGTAATGAGTTAGCTTCATTTTCTAGCGAAATGGATATTCTGGTAGATCAGATATATGACTTCTTCATATCCTACTCTCGTGAGCTAGCTCTACTTAGAACAGTACTAAGTGCCGAATATTATATTGAGTTTTTTATATTAATTTACTGTACATCTAACTGTAGCGTAATAGAGAAAAACTTTATTACGGTTGATTTATTGAGCAGAGTGACAGGATGTACCCGACAATATGCTAATAAGGTAGTTTATCGGTTGGAGGTTGAAGGTGTGATTATAAAAAAAGTAGGTAAAATATATATATTAAATAGAGAAATACTATTAGAACGAGTTGATAAGGATCTCTTCCATAGATATTATAAACCATGTTGTATAACCTACTAGTGCTTAAAGAGTATATTATGGAACGTTTTTTGATGAAAGAAATCTATCTGAAATCAGATTTAATTAAAGTCGCCAATGGCTTTCTCTATCAAGACGGGAAGATAAAAAGTTTTTTTAATGGAAGAATATCTATTGAAGAGCTAAATAACATAGTCGTTTCGTCATGTTTCTCAGAAATAAATTACATAGCATTTAAAGAATTAAGTGATGCATCATTAGTTGTAGAGATATATTTTATGTATATCAAGAAAATATTGAATGAGGGTAACTTAAATAATTTAAATCAGTATGAGTCTTTATCTTTGTCTATAGGTGTTGAGCTAGAAAGAACCATAGTAGGGCATATCTTGCATCCTTATCAATACTCATACTTTCCCATTATCAACGGGATATTTAATTTGTATCTTTCGCAATGTAAGCTCTCAAAGAAAAGCTCTAATAATATGTTTAAATAATTTTTATAAGTATAAGATATTTTGAATTTTAATTGACTATGACTAGCTTAATTAAATTACCATTTAACATTTTTTACTATAAGGGAATACCATGAGCAAATTCATATTACATCATTACCAGCCTTCTCCATTTGCTGAAAAAATACGTACAATATTAGGGTTTAAAGGTATATCATATAGAACAGTGACAATACCTATTATCATGCCTAAGCCAGACTTAACCGCACTGACAGGAGGTTATCGTAAGACTCCTGTGTTGCAGCAAGGGGCACATGTATATTGTGATACACGATTAATATCCCGTGTAATAGATAACTATGCCCCTGAGAAAACGCTCTATCCGGATGATCTAGTTGCTAGTGCTAATATCATGGCACAATGGGCCGATCAACATCTCTTTGCTCTTGTAGTTGCTTTGGTTTTTTCGCCAGATGGTTTTGCTGAATTGACGAAAGATATACCAACTCCGGTGGTATCGGCTCTGGTAACAGACCGTGAAGAATTATGGCGAGGAGCGCATACTCCTAAGATAATACTGTCTCAATTACCTATTTATTTACAACAGTTTGAACAGCAGTTACAAAATTGTGGTCCTTATCTTCTTGGCCAACAGCCTACCATTGCTGATTTTTCGGTATATCACTGTCTGTGGTTTATCAATAATAATTCGGTCGTTCGTTCGCATTTATTGCTTTATCCAGCATTATTGAGATGGCTGGATTCTATGACAGCAATCGGGCATGGTAATGCTGAAAATATTACAGGTCAAGAGGCTATTGATGAGGCTAGATTGGGGGAATGGGCGAGCAATGAAGAGTATGAATTTTTGGAGCTAGACGGCTTAAAATATGGTGATTTGGTGACTGTGCAGCCTATCGATTATGGATTAGTTCCGGTTGTCGGTGAGCTAATTCTATCACTAACAGATGAGGTGGCTATTAGACGTAATGATGAGCGTGCTGGGGAAGTTTATGTTCATTTCCCTCGGGTGGGTTACCAAATTGAATTGGCTTCTTAATTCAATCTTTAATTATTAATTTCTATAAATTTAGTTTCGATAATTGCCTATTATTTCTTGCAAGTGAAACAAGTCACGATCATACGTGGGTTGTTTCACTGGTTTTTAATTCCAAATAAGTATGGCATTTGGATCATAATTTAAACGTACTCCCTAGATTGACTGAGATACACAAACTACTTGGATTTGCTTGCCAATATCGATGCAATGGCTCGTTAGACCAAGATTGCCAAGCCGCTTTTGCTCTCATCGTTATGTAAGAGGGCTTCTGGAAATAAAAGATAATGCAGCAATACCGCCACATCAGCTCCAACGAACTGACTGTCGAGCAAATAAGTTTTGTGAGATGTAATTTGGAGATTAAATCCATGTATTGAATTTTAGATGTCTGCATAGGAGATCTTCCTGATTTACTGATAAAAAGCTGCAGAGAACCTAGCCTGACTAGTCTACACATGTTTTAAATATGCTTCGATGCGAATCGAACAACATAAGCGTTCCGTTGGAAAAATTCTTTGAATGATACTCTTTAGGTTTCCAGAGCGAGTGTTGTTGGTTCAATTTACATTGAGGTTGAAAGTTCAACACTTTTGCAGACCCACTGAGGTGTTAATCTTTTAAATCAGTAATGACGGCATCGAGTAATTTCATCAGTTCTTTTATTTGGATTTTATCGATATTACTAAACTTACAGCTCACTTCATTAGGGATTTCAATCGCTTTTGCCTTTAAAGCCAGTCCTGTATGTGTGAGTTTCACTAGTCGTTTACGTTTGTCCTGTTCAACCTTCACTATGTGTAGCAGTGACTTATCAACCATTTTTTTTAAAATTTGTGTCATCGCACTACCATCAATTGACGTTTGTTCTATTAGCTCTGCAATTGTAATGTTGTCTTGTTCCCACAGAGCCATTATTACTACATATTGCGGATAAGTTATATTGATCTCACTTAAAGGCTCTCGATAAGCACGAACGATGCTGTTAGATGCCATATATAAGCGATGGCATAGCTGGTTTTTAAGCTTTAATCGATCAAATTGCATAAGTTACTCCTTAAGTTTATATTTTAGTTTGCATGCAAAGTATTTGCAATAAGTATTTAGCTTCGGTATTATTTTGCATGCAAACTAAATGAATAATACTTGGAGTTCTATATGAACGTGTTACAAAATATCGCCTATACAGCAAAAGTAACAGCAACCGGTGGCCGTGAAGGTGTTGCAAAATCAAACGATGGCCGTTTAGATCTGACATTATCAACTCCTAAAGGATTAGGTGGTGATGATGGGCAAGGTACTAACCCTGAGCAATTATTTGCTGCTGGGTATGCGGCTTGTTTCATAGGAGCACTTAAAGTTGTTGCAGCTCAAGAAAACCGCCGATTACCTAATGACACTTATATTAATTCGGAAGTATCTATTGGTGCTATTGAGGGGGGGTTCGGTATTGCAGTAAAACTCGCAGTATCCTTAGGTGATATGGATAGATTTGACGCCCAGAAAATGGTCGAAACAGCACATAAAATCTGCCCATACTCAAGTGCAACACGCGGCAATATCGATATCACCCTTTCAGTTATTTAATACCTACATATATCTAAGAAGGAAATCTAATTATGCGTTATGTTCTTTTTATTAGCATTCTTATCAATATTTTACTTATTAGCTGTTCGGACTCGGAGCAAATCAGCTCAGTTCAGACTCCAAAGTTTGTTGAAACGAGTGTGCCCATTGATTCAGCTATCACCCAACCGGATGGATATACAGGGCGCTTGGGCGGCGTAGAGGATGTTGAAATTACGATTAAGTTGCTTCGGAGTAGAAATTAATGATGCGAACAACTAAATCGGTCAAGAACAGAGTGTACTTCGGTTTTGTATTGATCTTGGTTATGCTTTTGCTTTTAGTCGCACTAGGGATTACCAAGGTAAACTATATTCGCGAGGATTTAACTGAGATAACTGATATCCACTCGGTAAAGCAACGGTACGCAATTAATTTTCGTGGTAGTGTTCATGATCGAGCTATTGCAATACGAGATGTTACCTTGGCCGAAAGCCCAAGTGCCGTTACTACTCAAAAACAACTAATTATGGAACTACGAAAATTTTACGACGACTCTGAAATGAAAATGGATTTAATGTTCAGTTCTGATATAAATTTTACAAGCAAAGAAAGCGAATTATTAAATAATATAGCTAACATTAAAAAATCTGCATTGCCATTGGCCGACAAGATTATTGTTTTAGCTGAGCAAGGTAAGGTAGAGGAAGCAGCAAATCTTGTTCGAGCTCAAGCTAGTCCCTTATTTGCACGTTGGCTTAAAGCAATCAATCAATTTATTGATTATCAGGAAAAAATTAATCAATCTACCACTATATCAGCCCGAGAGGTTGCTGATAGTTTCCAGTCAACAATGCTTGTCATTTCTGCTCTTGCAGTCGTTATTAGTATAATTATTGCTCGACTCATTGTTAGTAGCCTCTATCGGTCACTTGGTGGAGAGCCTGCACAGGCTGCAATATCTGTGTCGTTTATAGCTGATGGCGATTTGACGAAAATCATCGAGACCAAATATAAGGGGAGTTTGTTATCTTCATTATCATCGATGCGCGATAATCTTGATAAGATTGTATCTAATATTATCCGCGCGGGGCATGATTTATCTAATCAGGCAATTACTGTTGAGGATGGGTCAATTAAAGCCAGTGGGAAAGCTGATGCACAAGCTCAACTTACACAAGACACGCTTGAAAATCTTAGAATTATGAAATCGAAACTGGATGGAATAGCAGGCATCGCTGCTCAGACAGAAGAGAATTCATTACTTACAAGTAATTACTCACAAAATGGTATTATAGCAGTTGGCAAGAGTAGTTCTGAAATGCAGCGTATTACTGATACAGTCGACTCGACCGTGGTTCAAATTCGAAAATTAGAATCAACAACTAAGGAAATAGGGTCGATTGTGAGTGTCATTAGCAGTATCTCTGAGCAAACCAATTTATTAGCCTTAAACGCAGCAATTGAAGCCGCTAGGGCAGGTGAATCCGGTCGCGGTTTTGCAGTAGTTGCGGATGAAGTTAGACAATTAGCTAGACGCACGCAGACTGCGACTGAACAAATTGAGAAAATGATTAGTGAGGTGCAAAATGAGACACAAGCATCTGTCGCAGCAATGGAAACAACCCAGCCTATAGTTGAAAGTGGACGCAGACTAACTGAAGAAACTACAGTGTTACTTAAACAAATAGAGCAGCAAGCTTCAGCATCACTTTCAAATGTTAGAGAGGTTTCACTCGCAACAAAAGGGCAAGTGACTCTTATTAATCAAGTTTCTGATGCTATGTCGACTATCAACAATATGTCCTCTGAATCAATTCAATCATTAAAAGGCAATCTTGGCGCAGCCCAAAAGCTCGCGAAAATTGCCAATGAATTAAATGAGTCAATGAAGTTTTTTACTGTAAAAAATGATTGAATAGATGTTGCAAAAAATTATAAGTGTGCTGAGTTATAAAAGTATATTAATCATTTTTTGTTTACTCTCATACAGATGATAAAATTCATGTTTACTAACAATCCATAAAGGTAACGCTTTCTGAGAGCAAAGCCATTAAAATGCTGATATGGAGCAAGGTTTGATTAATGGTCGGTTAATCAGGGTGAGATCGTGTACGTTTTTAATAATTTGAATACACGATCTGACGTTAACATTTAGCTATGATCTTATACTCCCTTTTTTCGGGAGCTCACCATGCATATAGGCCACTTCAAAGAGACTTTTCAAACCATAACAGACCAACGCCAAGGGGCTAAAGTGACCTACTGCCTTTTTGAAGTTTTGTTTGGTTCTCTATGTGCCGTTATCGCAGGGACTAAAGGCTGGCTTGATATTCGAGAATACATACTTGGACATCATGATTGGTTTAAAAACAACAACCTATTCGTGAGAGGCATTCCTGCTGATGACACTCTAGCTCGTATCATATCAACGATAGTACCAGAACAATTTCATCAGTGTTTTATCCACTGGATGTCATCGATACACACGCTTACCGAAGGCCAAGTGATTGCTATCGACGGAAAAACGCTTCGAGGGTCGTACAATCGTGAAGATAGAGCCAGTACCATACACATGATTAGTGCCTATACTTCATCAAACAAATTAGTACTTGGCCAACTTAAAACAGAACAAAAAAGCAATGAGATAACTGCCATTCCTGAGTTGATAAGGATATTAGATATCAAAGGGGCTTTAGTAACTATCGATGCGATGGCTTGTCAAACAAAGATAGCCCAAACCATTGTGGAACAAGGCGGTGACTATCCGCTTGCCGTTAAAAGTAATCAGGGTAAACGGCGCGAAGCGATAGTAAAAGCCTTCTCTTTCTAACGAGCCCACAAGACAGATAAATCCGTAATTGAACACGGTCATGGGCGAACAGAGTGTCGTCAGCGCTATGTTATTGACAGTACAAACTTAGCAGGTGACTTTTCAAAGTGGAAAGGGCTAAAAAATATCGTTATGCTCGAAAGTTGTCGCCTTGAAAAAGGAAAACCAATCGAGCTTGAGTACCGTTATTACATCAGTTCTAAGGCGCTAAGTGCTGAACAAGCTGCGATAGCCGTTCGAGAACATTGGGGCATAGAATCAATGCACTGGGTGCTTGATGTCAGTATGGGTGAGGATGCATGTCAAATATATAACGCTCATGGGGCCGAAAATCTGTAATGCCTGCGTCATATGAGTTTGAATATGTTACGAGTAGGGTCGACCAAGTTAAGCATTGTTGGAAAACAAAAACGATACATGATGAATACATTAATACTTGAGGCGGTATTAAAGGCTAGCTTTAGCGCCTAGATTAAAATTTAAGCGCTCATGCGGTGGCTCTAGTCAGTTAATATAACTACGGTTAATCGAATGGCTGTTATGCTGGCAACATCCTGAGCATAGTTCCGTATTGCCATTAGATATTTTTACCAGTTAAATGTTAGCTGGAGGAGGGATTGTCGATGTAATTTTATTGCTACTATTTTTGGATTATTCTCTTTCAAGGCAATTTGTTTATAGGCTTTTCAAATCCCTTCTATTTAAAAATAATGCTGATATTAACTCTAAAAATTGATATGTATTTTCAATCAGGGATCTTGTATCATTTTATTATCACTATGGCACGAGATCTAGGCTACAAATCCTTTGTTAAGATGCACTTTATCAATGCCTGGTAATCATTAGTATATTTGGTTAGTTGGTACTTACGTTTAACCTACACCTTATAAAAATAGCCCAAGAAGGGTAATCGAATTTTACTAACCATATTTCTTATACTTAATTTTGAAATTAATGTTATTTTTCATGTCGTATAAAAGGTTTTGTGCATTTAGATGTAAAACACAGTCTTAACAAGAACAATCTATTGCCATTTGAAAGTAAATTTTACAGACTACACTACAGGCACACGAGATCATAAGGTTTCAAATAAATCCATGATTCAAAATAACCGTCTCAACTTCCTTGCTACAAACGCGGTTCTTTGCTCGGTAATAATCTGATTGACCCTGCGGTCTGTTAAACCGTACTCTATAGCTAATTGCTCTAGGTTATTGCCCTTAAACTGACGCCAAATTTGAATGTCACGCAAAGCGTCTTTAAGGCTTTTTCCATTGGGAATATGCATGTCTCGCGTACCTAAATAGGTGGCAAGTGTTTTGGCCAATGCTACTGAATTAGGCACATTATTATCCTCTAGCGTGACACGCATTAGCTCACAAAGGTTTTGCAAGGTTGATGGCCAGCGCTTAAGTAAGTCCTCCCGTTCATCTGGCTTTAGATTTTTTAGGGTATTAAGTGCTTGCTCTAATTCTGCTATTTCGTATTTTAACAAATCCATTTGCTGGTCTCATTGGGTATGTTGAAGTGATGAATGTCCATATTTTTCAATCCTTTGGCATTCTAAATAAATAAATAAAGGAAACTAGATTATTTACAAGTCTTAGTAATGTGTTAGGCCTCTTCACGTTTGTACCAATTCTTAAGGCTTCCGAGTACTTGATAACCCATGTGTTATTCGCCTGAGTGCACTATCAACCCCTTCACCAAGTAGGCGTTTAATACCGCTTCGTTACTATGCCAAATGATCATGTAGTGGCTCATGGTGATCCAAACACCGACAATCTCCCCTTTAATAGTCGCCTTCCGTGCTGACTTATGTTCGATAAAGCCTCTCTGTTTTATGCACTTAGTGCTTTCCTAATTTTGATGAGCTCATCACTAGAAATAATCCTTTGCCCGTGGCACGTTATGCATTGATAGGCTCCAAATAGATCAGGCACTGATGAAACGGTTCTCATCTTACAAGTGGTAGTGTTATCAGCAGGGTAACATTTAGGAATCGGTTATTGGTTTAATCGAATCATAATGTCTAAAAATGTATCCACGTATATTAAACCAGCCTTTAGTATCAACAATAAATACCCAGTGAACTTGGCAAAGGCAAAGGTGACTTTTGGCTCTTGGTGTTGCCCTGTTATTGTTAGAAAATATTTTTGAAGTGGTCAATTTACATGGTGCACTCGCAAAAAAGGAATATAAAATCATAGCTATATGTGAACATTAAATTGTTCATTGAATTGGCTGAAAAACACTAGAGATCTCAGCCTGTGAATAAACCTACACTAAATCGCGCGAAGACTGAGCTTCACGCGATTTTTGTTACGGATTAAATTCATTCTATTTCAATTGTTTAGATAATTTTTCATTGTATATAGAATAGTCTATGTAGCCTTTATATGTGCCTCCATACATACTTTCCTGATCTGGTTTATTTAATGGCCAGCCATTTGCTATCCGCTCAGGTAGATCAGGATTTGCAATGAATGGCCGTCCAAAAGCTATAAGGTCACCAAGTCCTGATTCTATTGTTTCCGCTCCTCTATCTGCTGTATATCGTCCGGCATAAATGATTCGACCGCTGAATATGTTCCTGACTTCACGTCGGAAGTTATCAGGGAGCAAAGGAGCATTCTCCCAATCAGCTTCTGCAATCGAGACGTATGCTACTCCTTCATCTTCTAGGACTCTTATCGCTTCGATATACGTAGTATGAGGGTCATCTTCAACAAGACCAATATATACTCGATCTTCTTCAGTACTTGAAAATAATGGAGAAAAGCGAACACCCAAGCGATCTGGACCAACAATTTCTGATACTGCTTGTACAATTTCACGTAAGAAACGTAATCGATTTTCTAATGACCCACCATACTCATCTTTACGTTCATTTGTACGGCACGATATGAATTGGTTTACTAGATAACCATTGGCACAATGAATCTCAACACCATCAAATCCAGCACTCAACGCATTTTTTGCCGCTTGTGCATATAACTGCACTAGTTCTTTAATTTCTGCATGGCTTAATTCTCGCGGTACTGAAGGTTGTACTAGAGTTCCTTTACCTACACCTGTCTCAATAAATACTTTGACACCTTTTGCTGCAATTGCTGATGGAGCAACTGGGTCTGCATGGTTAGGTTGTAGAGATATATGTGATACTCGGCCCACATGCCAGAGTTGTGCAAAAATGACAGTGCCAGAAGCATGAACAGCATCTGTAACTTTTCGCCAGCCATCTATCTGTTCTTGATTATAAATTCCGGGTGTCCAGGCATATCCTTGACCACGGGGCTCTATTTGGGTTCCTTCTGTAACCATAAATCCAGCACTAGCCCTTTGCTTATAATAAGTAGCCATTAGATCATTTGGGATATTCCCTGGCTGAGAACTACGTGAACGAGTTAAAGCAGGTAAGACAATACGACTATTGAGTTTATAGCGTCCTAGACTAATTGGTTGAAATAAGTTATTGGTCTTCATTTCTATTTTCCTAGTTATGCCTGAACGATTACGTTTGAGGCTATTAAATTATCATTTATGAGTTCTATTAAAAGGTGCATAAATATCCACAATATTAATTAGTTTGTAGTTTACAAACTCTTTAATACCTAAGCCTATAAGTTCTGGATTGTAACCAGATCGGCCTTTGTAGAAGTTGGATGATTGATAAAAACCATTCATGTAGCAATTCTCTAGCAACTTCTATACCTTGCTCTGTGTTGACTATAAATACAGATCCTCCCAAGCCAAACGGAGAGTCATTTGCAATGAAAATAGCTTTATCTTTATCATTAGCTCGGAACAACATAGATACTGGGCCAAAGAATCCCAGTAATAATCCGGATTCTGAGGATAAAAGCTGTTGGTATGGTCTGTTGCACAAACGCGCCTCATGTCGTAGATACCTTCGGGCCAACCTCTGTTGCTGTCGCTCCATAGGATAGTGTTTCGATTCTATCTCTAACCTCATCTGCAGCAGCTATTGATGATAAAGGCGCTAGAGTTGTTTCTGAATTCAAAGGGTCTCCAGCTCTTAACTTTTCTTCGTTATCAATATAGAGTTTTTTAAATTCGTCATAGACCTCATCTGCGATAATCCTTCGTTTCAATGAGATACAGACTCGGCCCGTATTCCAATGGCGGCCAATAACAGCCCTTTTAGTTTTTTTCTAGCTCAGCATCGCGGAGAACGATAAAGGGATCAGCACCGCCTAACTCAATAGTCGATTTTTTTAATGCTTTTCTGCTTGTGAAGCAATAATAGAACCAGCGTCTACAGAGCTAGTTAAAGCAACACTTTGCACTCGATCGTCGTTAATGATGGTTTCAATTTGTCGGTGGGTAGTGAAAATGCTAATATAAATCACTGTTAGTAGACCTGCTTCTAAGAAAATATCTTCGAAAGGCAATACATACAGTGGAACATTTGACAAGTGTCCGATCTGAATATTGTTACCTGCTGTAAGCTGTGGTGCAAGAATACGAGCTACCTGATAGTAAGGGTAATTCCAGAGTTGAGTAGCTAGGATTGTACCTATAGGTTTCTGGAATATGATAGCTTCTCCCTTTGATGGATCCATAACATGTAGTTTTTTTGTAGCAAGTAGTGCTTCTGTATTATTGGCATAAAACTCAAGAATACGATCTAAAATCTTGACCTCTCCGAGTGCCTCTGAGGTATTCTCGCCCATATCTAATGTCAGAAGTTGGGCAAATTTACTAGGTTCTAGCTTAAGCAAGTTAGTGGTTCGTTGAAGGCTCTCGCTTAGTCCTGCAAACGATTGATTTTTCGATACGAGGAAAACATCATGAGACTTAGCAAGAGCCTGATCAATTTGATCGTCAGTAGCATGAGTAAAAGGCTTATGAAGCCTCCCTGTGTAAGGGTTTATAGATGCATATGCCATGTTACTTTTCCAAATATAGCGAATTTAAGCAATCGATTAAAATTATCGGCGTTATCGCCAATTTAACTTTTTGATATTGAAGCAATGAAGCTTCTATTATCTTTCTCTATACAAGTGAGTTAGGTGAAGTCAATTGATAAATAGTTTTTTAAAAACTAACTTCAAGCAAGTTCCGACTTGATTTTAGAAACTCATCTCTAAGCTTGCCGAGTCTGGTTGTATTATGTGTGTTTAATTGAGTTATAATGAAGTCGATATCATCGATATCAAGGTGGTAATCAATAAGACTCGTTGGTAATCCTAAGCTCTCGAAGAATGATCTTGTGAGTTCAATTGCATCATCGATTCGTTGCTCTTCACCACCTTCGGTTATATGCCATACGCGTTTTGCGTACTGCAATAATTTGACTCGTTGATCATCCCGGTATAAATGCATATAAGCAGGAAGTATAATCGCTAGCGCTCGAGCATGGTCGATACCATAAAGATTGGTCAATTCATGCCTGATGCTGTTATAAGCAAACCAACTTTGAGAGAATCTGGTATCTACTAGAGAACGGAACCCTAGAGTAGCTGTCCACATTAAATTTGAATAAGTCTTGTACTCAAATGAATTTTTTAGTATTTGAGGCCCTATTTCTATTAGCGTCTGTAAAATCCCCTCAGCAAAGCGGTCCTGCACTTTAGAATTTATGGGGCTCAAAAAATATTGCTCTATTACATGGATGAAAGAGTCAGCTACACCACTCGCAAGTTGCCGAGTTGATAAATTATAAGTTTTGCTCGGGTCTACAATAGAAAATTTAGGAAAGATATCACTACTTTGAAAAGGAAATTTCCCCTGTGAATTCTTACTTGTTATTACAGCGCTTTGATTCATCTCTGAACCAGTGCTGGGTAGAGTAGGTATGGTACCGAATGGCATAGCTTGACGTATATCTGCACCACGTGTTTCCAGTATTCTCCAAGCATCATCATTATAAACAGATGCAGCGGAAACAAACTTTGTTCCATCGATAACTGATTGGCCTCCAACAGCTAGCAAAAAAGTTATCTTCTCTTTGCGGACAAGGCTAACAGCTTTCATCAAATTTTCGTAGGTTGGACTGGATTCGACACTGGAGAATTCATATATATATCTATATGCAAGAGCTTCTCTTACTTCAGCAATGGTTCTATTTCCTCTAATGCTCTCGGCACCATAAAGAATCAATACCCGAGCTTCTGATGGAACTAATTCACTGAGTTGGTTAATAGTATTTGATCCCCAAATAATGTGAGTTGGATTATAGAAATCAAAATTAGTCATACAGCCCCTAAAATAAAATTAAACCTCTATTTCATGCTCATGAATAAAAGATTAGTTTTTAACCAGACAGGAATTTAAAATTCACAATGACACCTTGTTAATGCATGCACTATACGATTTAGTAGACTTGTCGTCTAGTTTTTTTAATAGTAAAAAATTATTAGTTAAAACCAATTCAGTTAATAACTTTAGAGCAATTATCTAAAAGTTATAGGTACTACTGTTGAGTAAAAATAGGTAATCGCTCAATTAAGCAGTAAAGCTTAATTGAGCTTTCTTATGCGTAACTGTAGGTACCATCTCTCAGAACCGAGTACAAACCTAATTTAAAGCTAAAGACCAAGCAACTAAAAAGGAGGTCATCATGGTCATATTAAACCGTGGGCAACGAAGTGGTGTCAAAAAGCCTTTCCGTCTTGAAGAAATTTGGCGAATTCGTACCAGACTTGAAATTGAGAGCAACTTGATGCAGTTAGCACTGCTCAATTTGGCAATTGATAGCAAACTTAGGGCGAGCGACTTATTACCTTTGAAAGTATGCGATATTTCTTCTCAAGACCGGATATTTAATCGAGTTAAGCATATCCAACAGAAGACTGACATTGAAGTTCAGTTTGAAATCACCTCAAGAACCCAACAAAGTCTGATTAAATGGATCTTGCTTGCATCGTTAAGCGCAAGCGATTTTGTTTTCCCCAGTCCTAGATTAAAGCAACAGTCGATTAGCTATTCATACTATAGATACATTGTTAGGAAATGGGCATCCGATCTGGGATTAGATCCAAACCTATATGGAACTCACTCTATGAGGCGAACCAAGGTGACTCTTGTCTATTCAAAAACAAAGAATATTCGAGCAGTTCAACTTTTACTAGGCCATACAAAGGTAGACAATACGATAAGATATCTTGGTGTTGAATTAGAAGATGCTCTATTACTTTCAGAAAGTACAGATTGCTAATATAAAATGGCCCTACAACCTAGGGCTACTTTATCAGCAAAAGGTAACGGGTTTATTACTGGCAAATCTTTGCCCCAAAGTTTGCTAGCACTTGTTTAGTGAATCGAAAACTGACGAACGAGTTGCCCTAAAAAATCTCATCTATTTGCCTAATGTTTGGCTCTACCGTAAAGCGACTAAAAATGCATGGGTATACAGTCGTATTTAAATTTAGATGCTTTTGAGTGTTTTTAAACTCATTAGTTTGCGCGTTTTTCCAGCCTAAAATCAATAAAACCTTTAAAATTATATAGATACACTTTCCCAAAGTTAGTTAATAGGTTTGTAAAACGCGCATGCGCGTTTTTCCGGATGGTGTATTTGATGAAAAGCTGATAAGTTCTTTGCATACAGATAGTTAACTGTGCGCGTTTTACTGGTCTAATGAGGTAAACGCGCATGCGCACTATACAAACGTTATGTGTTTAAGGATATATGAGTATATTTAATCTTTTTATGATCCTATTTATTCCGATAGGAACATATTTCCTAAACTACTTTAGAAAACGCATGAGTCCATACTCTAAAGCACAAAGGTTTAGCTATTTTATTTTATCTATAAGCATGGGAGCTGGCCCATTTATTTACTTGCGGTCAATTGAAAGTGAAGGTGGGTTAGGTTCTGCATTGGCTGTAATATTGGTTGGTGTCTCATTTTTTTGGTTTTCTATCGTTGGTGGTAGAGAAGCAACACATAACTAATAAATATGGACAAAAAACAGTTGGCTGTTTTCATTCCTCAACATTTTAGCCAACAATTTTTTGCCCATTATTAGGGCGGTTAATCCACAGAGATTTTAATCCGAAACTCACGAATTAGAGCTAAAAATCTAACAAACTTTTGTCCAATTCCAAGTTAAAATGGGCACATTTCTCGTTCACTGTTAAGTGAAAGCTCGGAAGTTCACATCAACTTGAGATAGCGAACAATGTTTCAATTAATGATAGGAAACTTAACTTAATGACAACTGACTTAAACGGTGGCGTTATGGATGCTAAATATGTTGGTATTTCTGAGTATTTTGCTACGGGAGAAGGTGTTACGTATGTAATGGCATCCGGTACAAAGACCCAGATTTATGAGTTTGCTGGGCCTTACTTTTCAATTGGGTTAGCACTTTACTCGTTTGCAGATATAAAAAGCGCATTGATTGAATGTGAGGGTATGGATGAAACTCGCATCATGGATGATAAACGCTTAAGAGCAGCATATATTCTGAAAACTCATTTGCCCAGCGCTGCAAATTTCATCAAACAGTTTGGTTTTGGGACATTCTCGTACAAGTTTCATTACAATTTGAGCTAGTAGATTGGCTCTGTAATGAAATAGCCTCGACAGCATTCATTCACTTTGAATCCAAGTTTTCACTTCTAATTTGCTTTAATAGCAAAGCTTTGCTTTCCTCTGACATTTTGTCGAGCAAGCAGATTAATTCGGCTGAGCTTTCAGATTCACAAAAAAAATAAGCTACAGGCACTTCTAACTCATCAGCTATCGCTTTTAAAGTTGAATAATCAGGGGTGTGCTTACCTTGCTCATATTGGTTCATTCTAGCACTCGCTGTTCCAGGTTCCATTCCTAACAGAATACCTAGCTTCATCTGGCTAATCCCTTTCTTCAGCCGTGCCATTTTGAGCCTAAGCGGAAGTGGATTGATCTTTGTTTGTGACATTGGTTCATTATTGTTATTCCAAAGTAACTTAGATTGTCTTAGTTTTTTTTCTTCAGGTATACTAAGCAATCCTTAGTGTTTTGTTGTTAGTTGTCAAGTTGTGCCCAGATTTTTTCAAAGCAACCTGCAAACACTAAAAAAATGCATTAAGCATCCATAAAAAATAAACGTAACAAATCTTAGCTATTGAAATTGTTAGTAAATTAATCTTTGGTGTAAATATGATTAGCATAAACGAAGTTCTCTTGGATATTTTAAAGGAAAAAAACCTGCAATCATTTTCTGTAAATAAACTAAAAAAAATGTTCATAGAGGTTGTTCCAAGCATTGATAATCGACAACTCAGCCAACTCGTTCACAGAACGCTGAACAAACTCTGTAAAAACGAGTTTGTAGAAAAAGCAACTGATGAAAAAAAAGCATCGTATAAGAAGACCATACACTTCGATGAAAGCAAACTCTGTAAGAGTAAATCTAGAATTAGTCTTGTTGAAACAAAAGCAGAAGATTCAGCTATTAAAAACCAACAATTAAAAGCAACACTTAATCAATATCAAGTTGATTTGCTGGGCTTTATTGGCGAAGCAGAGGAATTCAAAAGAATTTTTAATGAGTATCCAGAAGCTAAAACTGAACTGTACAGTCAATACATGGATGCAAGAAATCAGAGTTCCACAATAATTGGTAAAATAAAAGCCCTGGAGGCTTGTATAAATATGGTCAAGGGTTAATTAGATGCAATTAAGAACTTGGCAAAAACGTTGCGTAAATGAAGCGCTCAGATGCTATGATTTTCAGTCACATTTTATGTGCTTAGCTACACCAGGTGCAGGGAAGACTGTAATGGCTGCTACATTAGCAGCCAGATTAATGGATTTGAAAAAAATCGATTTCATTTTATGCTTCTCACCCTCTATTGAAGTTAATGAGAGCATTAAAATAACATTTACAAAAATATTTAATCGACGGTTTGATGGTCTACTCGGTGCTTTGGGGGGGATCTACACCTATCAATCCATGTCTTCATTTAGCTCTGAATTTTGGCAGCTCCTTAAAAGTAGTAAAGTCCTCATAATTTTGGATGAAGTTCATCACTTGAAAGGCTCAGAGCTTTGCAATGCAAATGCTTGGGGTGAAGAGGTATTACTTAACATACAACATCAAGCAGAATATACCCTAGCATTATCGGGTACTCCATGGCGTTCAGACCAAGCCCCAATTGTTTTATCTCGATTCACCGAACCAGATAATACAATCCACTGTGATTTCGTTTATGGGTTACAAGAGGCTGTGGCCAATGGCGTTTGCAGAAAACCTAACATTGTATTGATTGATAACGATAAAATTGAACTCGGTACGACAAAAGGTTCAAAGGTTTTTAACTCTATAGCTGAACTGTTGACACAAACTAAGTTTAGCTACCAATCATTAATTAATAACACTCAGATAGTTCATTACATCTTGCGCCAATGCGTGCAAAAACTAGATGAATTGAGGTATGAAAACCCTAGGGCTGGTGGTTTGGTTGTGGCGAGTTCTATCCAACATGCTATGGAGCTATATAGAATTCTTAAATCCGATTTCAAACAATCCGCATGTATTGTGACCTCAAACCTAAAAAATACCTCTACGATCATTGATACATACCGTAACAATACTACCCAGTGGATCGTAAGTGTGGGGATGATTTCAGAAGGCACAGATGTACCACGGCTTCAGGTTTGTTGCCATTTAAGTAGAATTCGTACTGAAATGCATTATAGGCAGGTGTTAGGGCGTATTTTAAGAATATCAGATAATGCAAAGCAAGCATGGCTATTTACTCTAGCGGAATCTGCCCTTATCGATTTTGCTAATCGGATTGGTCATGATTTACCGGATTATCCTGTTGTTTTTGCTCAGAACGAAAATCAAAAACTTAATATCGAATTATCTAATACTGAGTGTGATATTGACGTGATAGAAG
Source organism: Shewanella sp. AC91-MNA-CIBAN-0169 (assembly GCF_040310165.1). Classification (NCBI taxonomy): domain Bacteria; kingdom Pseudomonadati; phylum Pseudomonadota; class Gammaproteobacteria; order Alteromonadales; family Shewanellaceae; genus Shewanella; species Shewanella sp. AC91-MNA-CIBAN-0169. The sequence continues at coordinate 117,617 of NZ_JBEOPM010000012.1, read as the reverse complement.
AGACTAATGTGTTATCTTTGAGTGAAAATAAATCTTTATCTATTTTAAAGCACGCACAAAAACTAACCGACCTTGAAGAAGAGAATCAATTTAATCTAGCACTACTCGGAGGCTATAAAGAAAAATTAATAAACATGATTATCTGATATGTGCAAATTAATATTAAATCAGCGGCGCAATTCTAGGAGCGGACATGCAAAAAGATCTTGTGAGTTTTAATCGATATCCAGACCGAACACTATTTACTTTTGTTAATCTTTTTGCAGGTATCAGATACCCGGTCAACATGATGTTTATGCCTGATAAGACTGTTATCGTGGTTGTTGCAGGTGCTCAATATCGATGCAAGTCGGATCTAGTCATAGTACGAACTGATACCACTTCCGTTAGGGATAAAAAGCTTGAAGACTTAACGTATTCAATCAAAGCAGATCAGCTAAATTTTTATATTCCAGCGATTGTTCACAAGCAACTGATTTCTTATCCTGAGTTTGGCCAACAGAAGTTGATGGATGGTAATGATGACTAATAAACGATAAAAGACAAGGGACTAATCTTGTCTTTTATCAATCTAAATACTATCTATACCAACCATCAGCTAATACTTCAGCCTGTTCAAGTACCAGTTTAATAGCCGCTTCTGCTGCATCTGGTGGGTATTTCCATCTACGCAGTAATCTGCGTATAAGGTTACGCATTCTGGCTCGGACACTATCTCGCTTTTGCCAGTCAACTGTTGCAGACTTACGCAATTGTTGAGTTAACTCAATTGCAAGGCTGCGCAGGTTATCATCACCTAGTTGACAAACCGATTCTTCGTTCTCGATTAATGCACGGTAAAAGGCAATTTCATCGACTGAAAGGTTTAGCTTATCAAGCATCTCAGCATCTTTTTGCATCTCTTTAGCCCATTGAATGAGTTCTTCAATGACCTGTGTCCATTCCAACACCTGAAGAGCAATGTTGAGTTGTAAAACTCAACTATAGATAAAAATGCATAATTGGCTTTAACTGTGTGCTGTTTCAAACACGTCAGTAATGCTATTTTTATAATCTGATACATAACTAAAATGGATAGCACAGTGAAGCATGGCATCTTCTTTTTTTGCATAAAAAATAGATAGATGAAGGTGCGCTTCTAATGGCGCGGTTATAATTGACACATCAAGTAAACCATCATCTACTGTAATGCTATAGGCTTTTTGATGTTTATCTATCCACCGACAAATATAATCCCATGCATTATCTTGAACCTCATACTGGTTATTTGCAGAATAAAAATAGTCTTCAATAATGCTAGTATTTAAAGAAAACATCTGTGGTAATTTAATATCTTTCGGTCGTCCACCCAGAACTGGCACACTGTAATTGCTATTCTCAGCTAGGAGAAGGTTAATAGCCGTATTGGACTAATTAACTGTAATCATTTTAAAAAACCTATGTTAGTTGTAAAGTAATTATTCAACGCCATGTAACGTTAATGGCTAACTCTCAATTTGAAATAGTGGCTCTCAACAATGAAAAAAATTACCTGTTTGCTCTTCTTTATTACTTCAATTAACGCATCAGCGACTGAGGTCATTACCTGCAAAGATGCCATGTCAGTCGGTGGAGAAGCGAAGAGTGCTCTACATCATCTAGCGCAGCAACGAGCGCAACTCGATATTGAAAACTTTGTAGAAAAGCCTTTAATTAAACCATATTTGGATGTTTGGGGCTCGTCAAGCTATCCAGCAGTAATGGCAGAATTAGTAGAAATATATTGGTGTGAAGCAGCCAATACTCCACTTCATGAAGCGTATTATCGCTTCTATGCATCAAATAAACACGTTTTTACACATTAGTTTTATTCAAAATCTCATTAAAGCACCAGCATAATCAACTAGCACACTACCTTTTATCATGATTATTTAGAACTAAATAAAGTCGGTGCTGAAATGTTTAAAACGTTTTGTCGGAACAAAAATTAGGATCACCATCTAAGATACTACTGATATACAAAAACTAGATATACGTGTACGACCATATTAAAGTTTGATAAAAAATTAAGGTTGTCATGAGCGGTAACAACGCAATAGTTTGATAATTTATCTGAGGACCTGGCCTATGCCACATCCATATCAATAGGTATGTTTTACGCTATAGGAATTTGCTTTTTTACGGTAGTTTTTTGTACAGATTTGTAACTAATCACCTTTTCTGATTACATCTTTTAAGAAAAGTTTTCGATATTTTAGCTTTTATATTGCCCATGAGTTTTCCAATATATACCTTACTGTCACGTTTTGGGGCAAAAACGAGTTAGTTTTCTTGACTTGGAAATGGACCGGTTCAACATTTAAATTGAGGGCGTTGAAGAAAATAGCGTGAGTCCTGACATGGATGTCAGGCTAGCTTTCGGGGTACAGGATGTACCATCGGAAGCGTTAGTATTTTCGAATAAGGCCGAGGCTGACTAAAAATAAAGTTAAAAGCTGGATCTACCCCATGGCGACCTTTTCGGTGTTTGAAAATGTTGCGGGGTGGCTGGGTGATCCAAGAGGGAACAGCCGTTGGTTTCCTTTTGGTCTGGTGTGGGCGAAGCGCCACGACGTTAGTGGCCGCAGACCATAACCTAAACAAGCTTTGGGGCAGAAACGAGTTATTAACTTCAGTAAACTGTGATTCCTCTGCTACTGCAAAACAGTCGAATCACCTACAAACTAATGACCAATTTTACTCACCCACCACATACATTGTCTGGCTCGCTACTTTATTCAGAGCCATAGGGCCACATGGTGATACAGATGGTTCACTTAAAGCGGTGAACAGCGCTTCATACGACTCACGTCGCACGGGCAGAAATGAGTTAGTTTCTGAAAATGTGGTTCCAATGACCAGCTGTTGGCATATGTGCAAATATGCTCAGTGAAAACAAATCACCTGACACAGGGGGAGTCCTTGAAGCTGAGCTGACTCTAGATCTGATATTTATAGTTAACAGATACAACAATCGGATTAGTATTAGACAAGTTTATTCATCATCGTCTATTAACGGAAAACCAAAATCAATTTCTACACTTTCAACTAAACTTTCAGCACTTCTACACATACTTGCTGTGAGCGGCTGTAGTTTGTCGGGGTGTTGTTGCATATCATTTGCAAGAAAAGTTAAAAAACTTTCCAAAATAGGATCTTCTTCTGTTGATGTACGAGAAATTAACACGCTAACATTTCCTTTAATTGTGGTAAAGCCTAGGAATACTAGATACTTACATCAGTTACAATGTAATAAAGTTATGAGTAAATGCAAACGGTATACCGAGGCATTTAAAATCCAAGTAGTGAAGCCGTTCGCTGATTTACTAACTACTTTTCCGTCATACAAAAAAATTGGTTAACGACTTAACGGAAAATAACGCTCTGATAAGGCCTAACAAGCATTAGGGCAAAATTATCTTGGATCAAACGTGCATTATCAATAGCTTTAGTTGGGAGTATAAGATTTATCTATCCCAAAATCCTTTCCAGGAAGATCTAGGTTTTTATCAAGCATCACAGCTTTTCTATGCTCTTTTAAAGCAGCAACAGTAAATTTAAAGCAGGCTTCACATAAATCTAAATGATAAGAAGCGCCATCTTCTTTGGAACCATAGCCCCAAATTGCTTTAAGCTCACCAACCTCTTCGTATTTATGGCCAATTAAATCAATCATGACGCTGTTCCCACATACGTCACAAACACGATCGACTACTGTATCAACTAGCTGCATTTGATAGAGTTTCATTAAATACTCTTAGGGATAAGAATTGTTAAACAGCCAGCATTGTACATTACTAAAATGTGTTCAACTAGTTGATCAAAAGGAATTGTCCTCATTAGTTATACCGCATAATGGGGAGCGTACGTGTTCATTATTTCATTGAATAAATGCTGTTTCTTTGGTTTTTATCGACTCTCTATCAGACTGTCGGTGATCAATATCTTGATAATGTTACATTATCAAGAGGGGTTTATTTTGCAAAAGAGAGGCTTGCTTCTTCTTTATTGACTGCTAAAATGACTGTATGTAAAAACAGTGGTTGTAAATATGCGTGTAATACCAATACCAGCCCAAGCAGGGATTACTGGCTTTGAAAGTCCTGCAGCAGAATATGGGCAGCTAGCGATGAGTTTGGATGACTTATTAGTTGAGCATCCAAGTTCAACTTTTCTTGGCATTGCCCAAGGCGAATCGATGCAAGATTTCGGTATTTTTGATGGCGATATTATTATCGTAGATCGCTATGAAACAGCCCGTCATGGCGATGTTATTGTTGCCAATTTTAATGGTGAATTTGTTTGCAAAATTTTAGACACGCATCACCGACTACTGCTGTCATCTAATCAAAAAAATCACCCTGTCACTATTCATGAATATGATGATTTTAGCATAGAAGGGGCTGTCACTCGCTCTATCCGTTGTCATCGACAAAGCCCGCTATTGGTGGTGAAGTAAATGTTTGCCTTGGTTGATGCAAATAGCTTTTATTGCAGTGCCGAGCAGGTATTCAGACCAGATTGGCGTGGTAAACCCATCGTTGTGTTGAGTAATAACGATGGTTGTATTGTAGCGGCTAATCGACAAGCCAAAGAGGCCGGGATCGGAAAGTTTTTACCTTACTTTCAAGTTAAAGAATTATGCGCAAAGCGAGGAGTCATTGTTTGCTCGTCTAACTATGAGCTCTACGCAGACTTATCAAGCAAGATGATGAGTATCATTGGTCGTTTTGCTCCTGAACAACATGTTTATTCTATTGATGAAAGCTTTCTCTCCTTCAAGAATTGTTATCCTGCAATCAAATGCCTTAAGACTCAAGGTCAGTTAATCCGTCGTGCTGTGTGGAAAGAAGCCCGTTTAGCTGTGTGCGTTGGTATCGCTGAAACATTAACTTTAGCCAAAATTGCTAATCATGCAGCTAAAAAGATAGAAGGTTACAAAGGGGTCTGCTTTATAAGTAATGAGCAAGAGCGCTACGCAATCTTAAAACAGTTAAGTGTTGGTGACGTTTGGGGCGTTGGTAGACGAATAAGTAAAAAACTTGAACTGATGAATATCCATACGGCGTTTGACCTAGCATCTATGCCTGCCATGCTGGCAAGAAAGCAGTTTAGTATTGAGTTAGAGAGAACAGTTCGTGAGCTCAACGGCCAAGCTTGCAAAGTATGGGATGAGGCCCGAGCTGATAAAAAACAGATATTCTCAACAAGAAGTGTTGGCGAGCGCATCACTGATTTACCGTCACTTTCACAAGCATTGAGTAAGCATATAGGTATTGCTGCAGCTAAAGCACGTAAGCAAGGTTCAAACTGCAAAACAATGATTCTGTTTGCTGGTAATTCTCCTCACGATGAACGGCCTGTAAGTTACAAAGCCATTGTCCACTTTCCTTGTCCAACGAATTGTACAGTCGAGCTGACTAAAGCAATAACAGAGGTTGAGAATAGGTTATTTCGCGAAGGAGCTAGATACTACAGAGTTGGTGTAGGGTTGATTGATTTAGTTAGTGAGCAATATAGCCAAATTGATTTATTCAATCCGCCAAAGGCGAATCCAGCCATGATGGCGGTGCTAGATATGCTTAATCAACGTTATGGATGCGATACAGTTTTCGTTGCCGCACAAGGTATTGAGCATAAGTGGGCTATGAGAAGGGAGTATTTAACACCTCAATACACTACAAGTTGGGCATCGTTGCCATTTATAAAGTGCTAACACGTTTCTGTCGGGTAGACGACACTTGTTGCCAAGTGCCGCCCCCCTAAGAACCCAGCGTGCAACTTTCACTGCACTAGGCTCAAGCCTCCACAAAAGTATCGTTTGATACCCAGCAACTTATAAAGCAGTGAGAGCAGGTTCATTCCAAGCGTTACGAGCTTGCCTTTTCGATTTTCTCCTAGCCAAGTATTCTTGGTATTGAGGATCGAATGGTATAGCCGCACTTCGAATTTTCACATGTCTCTCAATAGGCACTTTGGCTATTTGGAATAGATTGAATTGGCAATCCATATCCTTGACCTTCTGCCAACCGTGAAATTGCCATTGGCCTTTTCGGTTGATGAAGTATTTAAGGGCTACCCAAGTCTTAGACTTTGTTGGATGGCGCCTTACTGCCCAGTGCCATAACGAATAGAATAGTTTGTGCCCAACATACCCGAATACTTGTTTAGCAACGCAATGACGATAATAATTCGCCCAACCCCTTAGTTTTGGATTTATCAGTTTGATAAGATCGTTAACAGGGATAGTAGCGTGCTTTTTGATGAGTTCGCGCAGGTTACTTAAGAACAACAACGTGTTGGATTTACTCGGCTTAATGAGCAATTTTCCTTTGTACTTCCTATGATTAAACCCTAAGAAGTCAAAACCATTGTTGATGTGGGTAATATGCGTTTTCTCTTCGGAGAGTGTTAAGCCTCTTTCCGCTAAGAAATCAGCTATCAACGGTTTGATATCGTTCTCGAGCACTTCCTTTGAAGCGCAAGTGACGACGAAATCGTCGGCGTATCCAATAAAGTTGGCTCTGGCACCCTTTTTGAGTGCTGTAGATTTTATGCGCTGCTCAAGTCCAGCAAGAGTCATTAGCATCAAGGTGGGGGATATAACCCCTCCTTGTGGCGTGCCCTCATCAGTACGATAAAACAGCCCTTTGTCCATAAAACCAGACTTTAACCATTGTTCCAACATTCGTTTATCTATGGCGATGTTATCAATTAGCCATTGATGCCCGATTTTGTCGAAGCAGGATTTGATATCCCCCTCAAGAACCCATTGTGCTGATTTCTTTAGAGCCAAACATTTGAAGCACTGATCGACTGCGTCAGCAGTGCTACGATTTGGTCTAAATCCATAGCTGTTTGGGTCAGCAAGCGTCTCCGATATTGGTTCTAATGCAAGAAGGTGGAGCGCTTGTTGTGCTCTGTCTATCATGCATGGGATACCAAGAGGTCTGAGTTTGCCATTCTTTTTGGGGATATAGATACGCTTGAGTGGTTTGGCTTGATATGCCTTCCTGCTCAATTGATTTACTGCTTTCATGCGGCGGGTATCTGTATTCCAGATAACACCATCAATTCCAGGCGTTTTACGGCCTTTATTTTGTGATACACGCTTAACAGCAAGAAGTTTTGCTGAACGCGAGTGAGTCAGTATCCACTGCAACGCTTTCGCCTTGCCGCGTTTACCTTCTCGTGTTGCTTTTGCAATACGCATCTGAAGCTTTAATACAGGCGGTTCAACGGATTTCCAGTCTATTGACTGCCATTGAGCGCTGTCAGGAGAGGCACTAATTTCTGTTGAAATCATCATTTGCGTTTCTCCTTGAATAAAGTTCTTCAAATTATCTTGCAACGGGAGACCAGTCGGAAGTGGGCTCACTTTCGTGACCAGACACAAGTCTGTATCTGCATCGTTACAATGCAGCCTTTGCTTTTTCCAACCTCCTATACCTACATCGCTATCGGCCAAGTTAGCTTTCCCAAAGGGAGCTATATGGGCTTACCGTGTTCCGTATGTCGCGCAATGTCAGGTTAGATGCCCGCTATAGTGCGAAGAGCTTAACGATCACGAAAGAGCATGGGGCAATCTCTTTCCAACTCTCATGCCTTTTGGCTACAGCGTATTAACCACTTCCGCTGTTTCATCACATAACGCACCTTGCGCGGATTCACTTATGTTCATCATACTGACTGCCTAGCACTCACCCAATTTGTGGTTATCAGGAGGATCGTTCTCTCACGATTCGGATCCCGATTGGTCTATAACCAATCTTCATTACATTGTCAGAGCCGCTACTTTATTCAGGCTCCTAGGTTCATCTGGTGATACAGATGGTTCACTCAAAAGCGGTGAACAGCGCTTCATACGACCTCACGTCGCACGCCCCAATATGAGTTAGTGTTGTTGCTAAATCTAGAATATTTATTTCGATTTGCCATAGTTTTTCTAATTTACATGTTCTGCAAGAATAAATCTAAAACGGTAGCCAGTATTAATTAGCCATTACAATGGGTGCCACACCAACTGATGAGCTTGCTTCTGTGTTATTGATCCTCCCCAAACCACTGTACATTTATCCAGATTTACCTATACTTCACTTGTCCAAAATTTTATAGAACTTTACTTAGTACAATGAAAGAAATTGAAATCAAACGTCATCTTATCGACTACATCATTAAGAACGATACGAGTGTAGTTGTAGGCGCTGAGGTTCCTTTTCAATTCGGTACAAGACGAGCAGATGTAGTTTCAATCCTTGACGAAATAGCTACAGCCTATGAGATAAAGGGAGCTGGTGATAGTACTGAAAGATTGGATTATCAAATAAAAAGCTATAAAAAATATTTTGATTATTGCTTCGTTGTATGTGAGAAAAGTAACTTAACTCAGATTCGTAAGACTATAGGTCGTGAAATCGGTATCTTGTTAGTTGATGAAAATGGCATCGCTGAGCTTAGGAAATCTAAGCAGTTCAAAAGGCATGATAAAGAAACTCTAGCTAGTACTATGTCAATTGAACGCTTAAAAAAAGCATTCAATAAACAGTTCAGGTCAAAGCATGAAATGTGTGAGTTCGTAGCCAGAACTCATACCTTAGATATTATTCGGCATCATTCTCGTACCAGTCTATATAATAGATATCATCAATTATCTAATATACTGAGATCAGAATTAGGTGACGTTATCCATTCTGATGACATTCTTACCATTACAAGAATGCCACCAAAGCATCTAGTCAGAATTCCGTAAATTAACTCTTGTGTTGATGTAGTAAACCATCCTTACTGAGATCCAAAACGATGGACTGATACCGGTTGGGGTATCTTCGCTAGCAAGTAGTATTTCTGAATCAGCCCAAGTATCTAAATTACTATATTCGGAGTCTATAAGCATACTTTTAGCACATCTTGGGTAACTACCATCATTTCGTCTATATCTTTTATAAATGAAGCTGTAACCATCCTCTAAAGCTATATCTATTCTAGGGACAAATGTACCACCTTTCATCTCAATTTGTTGAGTATTAATAGAAGCATAATCGCCGTATTTAATATTCACCTCTTCTATAACACCTTGATATATATTTTCTTCAAGTATTTTGAACTTTCCTTCAGCATCTTCATTTCCAGCTTTTGCAGGGCTTGAAGGAAAAGAGGTACACAACATTACTACATCTTCTATTTTATCAAAACCATCTAAGTCTAATACTTCTTTAGCAGATAAAATTAGAGGATCTACAATATCTGCTACATCAGATTGAGCATCTTCACTAACAAAGTTTGCATCTAGTAAAACAATTAACTTACATTCATTCTGTAGGCTATGAATGATAGGTTCTAGGTAATACTTATAATCACCTGAACTAAGATCATGTGGTAACCTGACCGCTATTTGTGATTTTACTTTTGATATATTGGCTACAAAGGACTCAACTTCTTTAAAAGTCGACCCATCTTCGTCATCGTCATCTGCTTCATATAGATGCACCATGGGGATGATGTTAAGTTCTTTATAAAGGTTGAGAAAATACTGCCAGTCTTTAAACCCATCATATGGAGACACTAACTGCTCTATTTGAGGGTTTATGTACTTATTATCAGTACTTAAATCCAGAATGAACGGTCGACCATCTTGAATTTCGCATATCTGCCTCATTCTTCTATGAATATCACCATCAGGAGCCTTCTTGGTCGTCCTGGATTTGGTCAATTCATAAATTGGTAATATTTGCTCCATAACTTCGCTAGAGAGGTTCTGGAATGCCCTAAGCTCAGCGTCACGAGTTTTAATTAGAGGAAAATAAACAAACTTACTCATAAGTTATGACCTTGGTAGCCAAGCTCTTTTGCTCTGATACGAACAGCCATAGATGAAACCTGAAAATGGGAAGCTATATCCTCAGTTTTTGAAGATACATCGCTGATAAATCGATCAAACTTATCTTTTGGCATCAATAATTCCGCTGCGAAACTATTTGCTTCGGCTTCCATCTTATTGGAATCGCCATTCCTGAAGAAATTGGTGTCAATAAACTCATCTTTAAACGCCCCATGTTGGACATGATGTCCTATTTCATGGGCAATGGTAAACCTTTGACGGTGAGGGTGGTGTAGTGAATTTACAGTCATATGCCACTCCCCTGTTTTCTTATGCTTTATAAGAGAACCTGATTCTTCACCCTTCATAGGCTCAAAATACATTTTAATTCCAAGAGCCTTTGTAAGCTGAGACACATCTAATGGATCTGTTTCAATACCTTGTTTTTCAGCATATCTAAGTACATCAGCCGTTGTTCCGATGTTTTCGAAGATTGGTGGTATTTTTACTGTTTTAGGTTTCTTTTTAATAAATGCCATAACATTTTACTTCCTTATTACTAAGTCACTACCTTCTTCATCCGAGACATCCATTTCTGCGAGATGTTGTGTAAGAATACCTACATACCTACGTAACTCTTTTGTCTCTCGTTTTAGGCTCTGTATGTCATCATCATGGTCATAAACCATAGGTTCAACAACATTAGTAATGTCTTCAATCTCAGTTACTGAAAAATCAAAATCATTCCTAATACCATCTAATTTCGCGTTAACTTTATCAGAGAACTCACTACTTGCTATATAATCTTTTGTATATTTTTCAGCAGCTTCAATAGCTTTATCATCAGATGAAGCTTTCACGAAAATAAATGCAAAAACAGCTAAAATACCGTTGACTGCAATGAGTACTGTAATGATGGTTTGATAGAAGGAACTCTGGAAAGACCAAATATCATCAACACTGAGAAGGGTTCCAGCTTTTACCATCTCTCCTAGTGCATACAAGTTTTCTCTATTAGTAAAAGCTTGAGGATCTTTGAGTAAAAAAGACTCTGCAAAACCAGTGTACTTCAATATGGATGGTACGGAAAAAAACTGAAATGCTCCCCATACGGCGAGTAAACAGAAGCAGGCTGTAATGAGACTAGTTACGAGAACTATCTTCCATGTCGAATTTACTGTTGTTTTTGTAGGCACCCAACATCCATATCAGTTTTATAGTAATTAAATAGATACTACATTAAAAAATATATGCTTAGAATAGGCTTAGGTCACTAATTGGCATAGGTAAAGCAGAGATGCAAAAATTATGTTAACCAGACTTGTATCGACTGAATTTATGGCTAACTGTAGTGGTGGGGATAAAGGGATCGAAGTGAATTAGGGGATTTGAGATACTTTTCCTCATCTGAGCCACTCGCACTTGGGTATGTGCTCTAGCGCATTTCTGTCCATTTTCAAGTTAGCTTGAGTAACACATTTTTTCCCCTCAATGAGACAGAGCCGTAATACTTTGCCTGTAATAAAGCAAAATAGTGGAAGTCTTATTATGATCCTTTTAAAAGCTCAGCAAGATAGCTATTACGTCGATGTGAATGGCTTGGTGCTTCAGTAATCGTTCTGAAATCCTCTTCTGTACCAACAATATGGATTTCTGATTCAGCTCTAGTTATAGCAGTATAAAGCCATGCTCTGTCTACAATTCTGCCTTTCTGTAATGCAACAATAATGCGTGGAAATTGAGAGCCTTGGGCTTTGTGCAGGGTTATTGCATAACCCAGCTCCATGCAATCCAACACATCTTGAGTTACTTTAATTTTATTACCGGTATCAAGCGTCACTTCTCCATAAGTATTCCCAAATAACTCAACACTAGTAAGAACACCAAGAGATCCATTTTGGATGCCTTTGTCATAGATATTCTGAGTAAATAGAATAGCGTCATTAAGACGCAGGTATTGATAAAACAGCTCACCATTTATGTTGAACTGAAGCATACGGCCATTTTTATTTATTGACTCTTGCAACTTTTTATTGATTTCAAATACGAGTTTTTTAGTCGGTGCCATGACTCGGCTGTTTTGAGGAGATTGTTGGTACAGCTCGCAACAAACTTGTTCAATTTGTAGTTTGTTGGTTTCATGAAAATGAATTGTTCCAGTCGAAAGTCGGTTTGGTACTATTCCTTGATTAATTAGTTTTGAAAACTCAGGGATTCCCGTTGCGCTTTCTTGACGTTTCACAATGTCGAGCATTGTATTGGCTATTACTTTAGAAATGACGATATCAGCTAACACTTTACCGCAACCAATTGGGGGGAGTTGATCCGGATCGCCTGTGAAGATAATTCGAACTGAAGGATGAATATGATTAACTAAGCGGTACATGGTTGGTAAATCAATCATGCTGGCTTCATCGATAACGAGCAGATGTTTATGCTGATCAGCATCAATAGGCTCATCTCTTAATAACTTAGCGATTGTTGATGTGTGAAAACCAATAGATTCATGTAAGCGCATAGCTGCACGTCCACTGAGTGCGACGGCATGTATCTGAAATCCCATTGTGTTATAGGCACGCAAAGCGGTCCTAAGCACAGTTGTTTTACCCGTTCCTGCTCCACCGGTGATACAGCTTATTGAGTTGCCTAAGCAAGTGGTTACTGCTTCAATTTGTTTCTGTGTTAACTCATAAGGTAATTCATTAGCCGCAGTACCGTAAGCTAAATTCGCGTGTTCATCATAGAGGTTATTTTGACTTGCAAGCGCCTTAAGTCGTTTGACAACGACATTTTCCATTAGCAATTGGGCCGTTGGATGATATGTACCTGTTGATTGATTCAGCAAATACTGAGCTTTGTCATGTCCAGCCTGAAAAGCTTTGGCTACTAACTCTTTCTCTTGGAGTAACTTGAGTAACAGAGGGCGTAAGTTGGCTTGACTCGTATAAGTATGACCTTTCGAAACTTCTTTGCGAAGTGTGATTTCAAGGGCTGCGCTCAATCGTCTGTCATCATGTGCAGAGCCTTTAAGCTGCTTTTGAAAAAGCTCATCAACCTCACTAAAACGCATACCAAAACCAATTAATACGTAAGGATTTGCTTTAATCGCGGTAATGGATTGTTCATTATGATACTTGAGTAACCGTTGCTGAACGCTGCCAGGTATTTTATGTTCAGACATCCAGTTACAGTGGGCAAGATTTTTGTATTTAGCATACCCCTCAAATAACGAGGTAATGGAATATTCGCTCAGAACGTCTTTGAGCAATGTTCTTGATTCGGGACTGTCATTGATCAAAGTTTCATGAAATGTTTTGCCTAGAAGCTCCCAAAGCGCTCTGGCTTTACTTTCGCCAATACCCTTAAATGCACTTTCACTGGCGATGAATCGGATCAATTGTTCACCTGTTTCTGGTAATCGACATTCAACATGCTCTGGTGACTCATAGACATGTTGCTTCATGAGGTAATCACCCGTATCCATGTCTTGGATTTTTCTTCCACCTGTTACAGACCAATACTGGCCAATTGCCGGTTGTGTAGGCAATGCGTCAGGACTTATTTTTATCGTGACAAAGTATTTACCGCTGTAGGTTCTGTAAGAGTTTTTATTTAGTGGTACACCGCTGAATACTAGTAATTTTTTTGAGGTGAATTGGATGCTGGTGACTCGGAATTGATCTTCATTGAGGACTAAGTTCATCTTGGCATGAATCCCATTTCTGACAAAGTTTCAGACAGCTCCCCAAATCGTTGAAGTTGACCTTCAAGTTCTTTTACTTTGGCTTTTAGCTCAATATTTTCGGCCTCTAATAAAGATAAACGCTTTGAATCAACTGCTTTACGATTAGCAGTGTTATCGTATTGTTTAGGCTTATCAATTTCTTTTTTTGCAATGTGGGTCAGGGGAGGAAGAACACCTCTATCGCGAAGGTCATCTTCTAATTGTTTTAAAGATTGTCGTAATTCAGGATTTTGATTCAGTGCAGATTTACCACAACCTGTTGCTTTGGCCACTTCAGATCGACTCAACTGACCTCTAAATATTATTTGTTTAAAGTCCTCGTCTTGTTGAGTTGCTACCCAGGATTGAAATGCATCAAGGTTTTGTTTTGCTTTTTGTTGCCCATTAGCCATTAATCGTAAACCTCGTCGGTAGTATTGTTCAGTCCAGTTTATCAACAAATTATTGTGTAAATGCGTTCATGTATTTAATTATCTCAAATCTGTTAAGCCTAGCGCTATAGCCTCTAGCTTGAAGCGACCAAATATATTGATTCCACTATCATAAGCCGCCGATAATTGGTGTTCTGATTTACGATGTAAAATGTCTTCGTAAACCGTTTCTGAATACAAGTTATTTAATGATTCAGCAAGCTCAGAAAACGTCTCTTCTAATTGAAAATCAATATCTACAGACTTCGATGTTGGAGTATCAAAAGAGACTGGTAAACTGCTTTTACTTTCATTTAACTCATCTCTCGATTTCATGGTTTCGGATTTTACAACATCGGCTTCAAACGGAATATCATCTTTAACTCTATAAGCATATTCCAGCAATTTAGGCTCTGCTGGCATATACAAAATGGCTTGTTGATCATCTGATTTCGTTACTCTTAAAATTCGTCCTAAGATTTGTCTGAAATGCATTTCGGTTTTAATATTCGTTAGATGGCAACAAACCTGTAGACGTGGAATGTTAGTACCTTCACTGATCATGCCAACTGAAACAATCCATTTAGTCTGAGCATTGCGAAATTTTTTAATGATACTACTTGAATCGTTTTCTTTGTAAGTAACGACAACGGCAGCTTCGTTAAACCATGATTTAACTAACAAGGAAATTTTATAAGCTTGCTTAATTGATGAGGCCACAATAAGCCCAGCAGCATTTGGGTTTACTTGCCTGATTTGCGATAACTTTTTATTTGATGAAGATATGAGGTATTTAATAACATCTTCATTATCGATAACCTCTTGATAGGTCGTATTTGAATTTGATAGTAAATCGCTAAAGCTGTGAAAAGCTAATGTTTCATTCCCCTTAAGTAACGATATTTGATTATTATCTACAGCGATAATTTGAGGTACACGACATACCTTATCCCTAAGTGCCTCAGCAAGCCCATAGATGTAATCACATGAAATGTTGCTATCTAGGTTAGAGTATTGGGATAAAACGATTGGTGCTGCGTCTGATCTCCATGGCGTGCCTGTTAATGCTAAGGTATATTTAGCTTTGTTCTGAATATTTAGTATGATCTGCTCGCCCCATGCATTGGCATTTTCAAGATTGGACCCCGCACAGTGATGAATTTCATCAAAAATGACCAATATTCTATTAGTGTCGAATAATTTCCAAAATGATTCATCGAGGTGTAACAAGCTTTGGTAAGTGAGTGATTCGCCCTTTGCCCCCATCAGCCCATCAAATTTTCCTTTAATGCTTATCGCCATACTCTCAGCAAAGTCTTGAGCCACAATTGAAGAGGGGGAAAAACAAAGTACCAAATCGACTAGATTATTTTTTAAAAGTTCATCAGCTAGAACAGATGCCATTAATGTTTTACCAGCTCCTGGTGTTGCTAGTGTTAAAAAATGACTTTTGCCATTGCGATATTGTCTTAAAATTTTGGTAATACATTCTGATTGCCATGTTCTAAGTTTCATATAGTTCTCTGTTTTATGATTTCTTCTATAGCCTTAATTTTACCTAGCAACTTAGTATTTTTATCTCTTGCCATGTCATATTTAGGCTGGATTTCATCAGCCAGTTCAGGCATGTCGTGATATATCTCTTTGTAAGCTTCTGACTCACCTAAGCTTTGCAATAGCTCTGATTTGTAATGAATTAATTTGCTTAATAGTTTTTGATGGCTGTGATCAGTTTTAGCTGTATTTCCATGCTCAATAACCATAGGTTTAACAGGTATATTATTAGAATTGAAAAGTTTTGTTTTACTGAACTTGGTTTGACCTTTTAACTTAGGGATATTCTTTATCAGCCATCCTGTTCTAACGAGTTTCATCAGTTCTGCATAAATCATTCGTCTAACATTCGCAGGCTCAAGTTCTGGATCTTTTTTTAATGCTAAAAAAGCTGACCTCACTTCACTCGTTGTGAAATTGTCAAAGTTAATGGCTTTAATGATTTGAGCTACAACCGGGTCTAACATTTCGACGTAACCTAAAATAATTTCGATAATGGGTATTATAGGGCGTGGTTCTTTTCACCTCAACATGAAAATCTAATCAATTTACCTGAAGGGACAATTAGGGTGAGCGATTTAGTGATTGAGTTTGGAGAAATGTTGCGGGCAAAACGAAAAAGTGCAGGATATTCTCAAGAAGATTTTGCGACATTAGCGGGTATAGAAAGAGGCAATTATGGAAAAATGGAGAGAGGTCTTGTCAATATTAGATTAGAAACACTGTATAAAATTGCTACGGCACTGGATTGTGAATTTGAAGAAATTATGCCTTCGAGAGCCCACTATAAAGTTAAAATCGATTAGTCTGTATGACAAAATTTTTCAGTTTTGATAAATTGATAATGTCATTCACAAATGAAAAATACGCTAACTAAATGTAAATGTTGAATTTATTTATTTTAAAAATATTTAATACATTGAGTTTAATAAAATGAATAAACCTTTTATCTGTATCTCATTAATGCTCAAAGTGAGTGGTGGGGGCCTTAGATATATCCACTTTTTACTTTACACTATTAATCAACACCTTTGTTAGTAAAAACCTTATTAGACCATGTTTTTAATCACTTTTTATGTTGCTCGTCATTGGTAGTGAGAGTAAAGTGTTTATTAAATTAATTTTTCGTAATTTACAATTTATAAAACCTTGGGATCATCAATGGCCGTCAATCAGGCAAAGATTTTTGAACAGCTCGAACAATTAACCAATGAGCTGAACCGCGAAGAATTCATTTATGGCTTTATGACTGCCTATGATTTCCCCAAAGCGACGATTACTCAAGTTCGTCAAGGTGGCGCTCGCAACGTCGCGAAAGAAGCAGGTCATGTTGCGTTAAAAAATAAGCTTTACTATCAAAACGTCCATGTAGGCGAAGATCTCGACTCTATCTTTGAACTGCGTATTGCAGATACAGCGATAGCCAAAAATAAGATCCGCTTCGTAATTATCACCGATTTTGTGCGAATTCTGGTTTGGGATACGCTGAGTAAAGAGCGGCTCGATATAGAGTTAGACGAATTGCACAGCAATTATGGCTTCTTTTTACCCTTGGTGGGTCTTGAGAAGGCCATCATCGGCAGCGAAAACCCTGCTGATGTGAAGGCTGCTGAGAAAATGGGTCAGCTGTTCGATATTATCCGTACCCACAATCACCTCAGTACACCAGAAGATATTCATGCCCTAAATGTCTTCCTCACTCGGCTACTATTCTGCTTTTTTGCCGAGGACACTGGTATTTTTTCTTCTGCCCAATTCACTTCCGCTATTAAGAGTTATACCGAAGAGGATGGAAGCGACCTAGATAGCTTCCTCTACCAGTTATTCTCGGTGCTAAACACAGACAGCACCAGCCCGAAACGGCAAAGTTTACCCGCACACTTTACCGCGTTCCCCTATGTAAACGGTGGACTGTTTGCCTCAGATGAGCCCGTTCCCGAATTAGGTAAAAAGGGCCGTAGGCTGTTACTCGAATGCGGCAACATGGATTGGAGTGAGATCAATCCAGATATTTTCGGCAGCATGTTCCAAGCCGTTATTGACGTGGAGCAGCGCAGCCGTCTAGGACAACACTACACTTCATATAGCAATATAATGAAAGTGATAAAGCCACTGTTTCTTGACCCCTTGCAAGCTGAGCTGGATAAACAGTTGCAGTCAGTAGCCATTAAGAGATCCAAAGGGCTGAAAGCCTTATTGGTACGTATGGGACAGATCAAAGTGTTCGATCCTGCGTGTGGTTCGGGTAACTTTCTGATTGTCGCTTATAAAGAGCTGCGTAAACTGGAGATGACAGTTATCAAAGCCTTGGCTGAGGTTGAGCTGCAAGGTTTTGCGATGAGTGGCCTGCATCTGTCACAATTTTACGGTATCGAGATTGATGATTTCGCCTGTGAAATTGCCCGTTTGTCCCTTTGGCTGGCCGAACATCAGCTCAATAGTCAATGGCAACTGGAGTTCGGTTTTGCGCCGCCAGCATTGCCCCTTCGTGAGAGCGGTAATATTCATAGCGGCAACAGCCTGCAATTTGACTGGAATGCAATTTGTCCAAAAAAGACTGAGGATGAAGTTTATGTCATCGGTAATCCGCCATTTTTAGGCACTCTTGGCAGAACTGATGAGCAAAAGTCGGATATGCAAGTCGTTTTTGGTGAATTTACTGGATTTGGGAATCTAGATTATGTGGCTTGCTGGTTCTGGTTAGGGGCTAGATATATCCAGAATTCCAGAGCTGAATTAGCTCTGGTCTCTACTAATTCCATTTGTCAGGGCGAACAAGTCGCCTCACTTTGGCCAAATATTTTTTCTATTGGTCTTAAAATTCATTTTGCTTACCCTACTTTTGTCTGGACTAATAACGCTAGAGATAAAGCAGCTGTTCATGTGGTTATTGTAGGTCTTTCTTCAAGAGTCACCTCACGTCGTCTATTCCAACAGGTTGAGACAAATTTGCATAGTCGTTTAGTTACTAATATCAGTCCATATTTAGTCGAGGGCAACAACACCGCTGTTTTAGGAAGATCTACACCGATAGTAAGTAATGTGATGCCACTTGTTTATGGAAACAAGCCCACAGATGGTGGTCACCTTTTTCTAACCCGAAATGAACGAGATGATTTATTATTACGTGAGCCGCAAGCGGAACGTTGGATTAAAAAAGTCCTCGGTGCAACTGAGTTTTTGAATGGTAAAGAGCGTTGGTGTTTGTGGTTAGCCGAAGCTACAGAAACTGAGATAAAAGAGATGCCAATTGTCCAGGCTCGAGTTGATAAAGTCGCTGAGGTTCGTTTAAGAAGCATTGATAAAGGAGCTCGGAAGTTAGCAGAACGACCACATCAGTTTCGAGACCTGAATACGCCTTTGAGCTACATTCTTGTTCCGCGCCATTCATCAGAAAGAAGACGATACGTACCTATAGGCTTTTTTTCGTCTGATGTGATATGCAGCGATGCGAATTTATTTATCCCCAATGGCACATTATATGAGTTTGGAATACTGACCTCATTGTTGCATAACGATTGGATGCGATTGGTT
Organism: Shewanella sp. AC91-MNA-CIBAN-0169; assembly: GCF_040310165.1. Classification (NCBI taxonomy): domain Bacteria; kingdom Pseudomonadati; phylum Pseudomonadota; class Gammaproteobacteria; order Alteromonadales; family Shewanellaceae; genus Shewanella; species Shewanella sp. AC91-MNA-CIBAN-0169. The sequence continues at coordinate 98,539 of NZ_JBEOPM010000012.1, read as the reverse complement.
GCGGGTCGCTTAAAAAGTGATTATCGCTATTCTGCATCTGTAGTTTACAATCCTTTCCCATGGCCAAATATTACAGAAGCACAGCGCCAAGAGATAGAGCAATTGGCTGAAGAGGTTATCCTTACTCGAGCAGACTTCCCAGGCCGCACTTTGGCAGAGCTTTATGATCCCGATAAGATGCCACCTCAGTTACTGATTGCTCATCAAGCACTCGATAAAGCAGTCGATAGCCTCTATCGTGAACGCCCCTTTAAAGATTCGGCCGACCGATTAAGTTGTCTGCTGGCACGCTATGAGGCACTGGTTTCTCAATAAATTAATTTCTAACCCAGCCGCTTACATAGTGAAGGAGGCTGGAACTAATAGACGAAAGGATTCCGTGATGAACAATTTATTGCATGTCGAGTATGGCCAGACCGGCCAGAGCTCAAATCATAATGACATGGGTATGCGCGAGATGCAGGCCCGTGCTTTTACTGAGCGAGCAAGCCAGTATTTGCTGATTAAAGCGCCGCCAGGCTGTGGTAAGTCCCGCGCCCTGATGTTCCTCGGCTTGGATAAATTGGAACACCAAGGATTGCGTAAGCTGATCGTGGCTGTGCCGGAAAAATCTATCGGCGGCTCTTTTCAAAACACCCAGCTCACAGAATTTGGCTTTTTTGTCGATTGGGTTGTAAGCCCTGAGAATAATTTGTGTGTGGATGGCAGTGATAAAGGCAAAGTCAATGCATTTAAGCGCTTTATGGCAAGTAAAGATCGCATTTTAGTATGCACTCATGCCACCCTTCGCTTTGCCTTCGAAACAATCCCCGTAAGCGATTTTAATCATTGTTTAGTGGCAATTGATGAGTTTCACCATGTTTCTGCGGATGGTGAAAATCGCTTGGGCGGCCTTATCGACAGTTTAATGAAAGAGTCGAGTGCCCATATAGTGGCCATGACGGGCTCCTATTTTCGTGGCGATACTGTGCCTATTCTACTTGCTGAGGATGAGGCCAAGTTTACTAAGGTGACCTACACCTATTACGAGCAGTTAAATGGCTATAAACACCTTAAGTCATTAGGTATCGGCTATCATTTTTACCAAGGTCAATACAAAGATGCCTTGCCGACAGTACTCGATCCAAGTAAGAGAACAATTATCCATATCCCCAATGTGAACTCCGGCGAATCGACCAAGGATAAGCATGCTGAAGTGGACGCTATTTTGGATGTATTGGGGGAAGTGTCGAAGCGAGACCCTGAAACCGGTATTTTGCATGTGCTGGGAAAAGATGGCCGCCAGCTCAATATTGCCAACTTGGTCGATGATAACGTCACTGAACGGCCGAAAATCCAAGCTTACTTGAGGGATATAAAGACAGCGGATGACATGGATATCATCATCGCCCTTGGTATGGCTAAAGAGGGGTTTGACTGGCCTTTCTGTGAACATGTTTTAACCATAGGTTATCGTAGTTCCTTAACAGAGATTGTACAGATTATTGGTCGTGCAACGCGTGATTGCGCCGGTAAGAAACATGCCCAGTTTACCAACCTGATAGCTCAGCCTGATGCTCAGGATGATGATGTTAGATCATCTGTCAATAATATGCTTAAGGCGATCACCACTTCCCTGTTAATGGAACAAATCCTTGCTCCCACCATTCAGTTTAAACCTCGTTCACAATGGGACGGCAAGACTGTACCTCCCAATACAGTCATTGTTGATGATACCTCTGCTGGTAAAAAGGTATCCCAGCAAGTCATAGATATTCTTAACGGTGATAAGAACGAAATAATGGCAGCCCTAATAGCTAAAGAACAAGTTGTTAAGGAGGCTATTGCAGAAACAACGCCTCCAGAAACAATTACTCAAGTGGCATTACCTGCGGTTATTCAGACCCTTTATCCTAATTTGACAGAAGAAGAGCAAGAGCAGGTACGCGTGGGTATGTTACAAAGCATCTTGATAGGTAAAGCGGGTGGATTGATTGATGGAGAAAATCTGCCACCGGATGCGGAGGTGGATATAGGAGAAGGCAACCAAGATGAAAAAGATGAGTCTTCAAACAAAAATGTAGTGGGTCAACAGTTTTTGAAAATGGGCGAGAAGTTTATCTGCATCGATAATCTGGACATCGACCTGATTGATGCCGTTAATCCGTTCCACGGTGCTTATGAAATCTTATCAAAGCAAGTGACAGCGGCTATGTTGAAAACGATTCAGGAAGCAGTTAGTGCCAGTAAATCGCAAATATCCGAAGAGGAAGCGGTTATTCTATGGCCCAAGATTAAACAATTCAAACGCGATAATGATCGCGATCCATCGTTAAACTCAAGTCACCCAATCGAAGTGCGCTATGCCGAGGCGCTGGCTTTTATTCGTAAGGTGAAGCAACAACAAATGGCTAAGCAGGGGTAGTGAGATGATCCACTTATCGACACAGCGCTTGGCAAATAAATCATCTCTAGGTGACATTTTTGGTGAGGAGGATGAACTCGATCTACTGGATGTACAGCCCTTAAAGACTAAAGTTTTGCCAGTAGATCTAGCAGGAAGTCAATTCGCTGAAATCGTTGCGTTTTACACCCAGCATGGCCGCCCACCTGAGGATAATAGTGTTGCACGGCTTGATGAGAAGCTCCTTGCCAGACGGCTTCGCAGCATCAGAGGAAATATTGAGCAATGCGAACATTTGCGCAAGTTCGATGAGTATGGTCTGTTGATATTCAATAACGCAGAGCATTCTGATTTCGGTTTAATCGCCGAACCAGAGCCATCTAGCTATATCAACAAATCTGAGTTGGTTACTTCATTTGAAGATATTTTTGATGATGATGATGATGGTTTGCTAGACTTTGAGACGCCGGACATATTTAGCTTAAAACATGTCTCTGCTGACAAAAAAGAATCACCCGATGAAATTGCCCAACGCCAACCCTGTGCTGATTTTCCTCGCTTTGCCCCTCTATTTAATACCTTGCATGAAAGATTAAAAGAGGGAGCTTTTGGGGTAGAGCGTTTCACCCATAAATTGCAAATTGCTGAAGGGGATTTCTTTATTCTCAATGGCTTGGTGGGCTATGTTTCAAGCGTGGGCAAACGTCTTGCTGAATATAAGGGTTATAATGCTCGTTTACATCTAGTGTTTGAAAACGGCACTGAAATGAACATGCTGTATCAGTCGTTGACTCATGGTTTGGTGAGGGATAAAGAAGGACGTAAAGTAAAACTCAGCAGCCATAAATTGCAGCCATCGGATGATGCGATTCCAACAGGATGGGTTTATGTGCTGGCAACGTTAAGTACAGATCCTGTATTAACTCCCTATAAACAAAATCTTTATAAGATTGGTTTTACTGATACTGCGGTAGAGCAACGAATAAAGCACGCCGAGAAGGATAGTACCTTTCTTGAAGCGCCTGTCAGAATTGTTTCAACCAGTCAGTGCTTTAATCTTAATGCCCAGAAGCTAGAAGCGTTGGTGCATGGATTCCTTGCTGCTAGGCGCCTAAACGTTACTCTCAAAAGCCATAGTGGCCAAATTTATACCCCTAGAGAATGGTTTAATGTTCCGCTGACAACCGTTCTAGATGTAATCCAATGTATTGTAGATGGAACTATCTCAAATTATCGTTTGGATAACACAACAGGGAAGATAGTGTCCAAAGTTATTCAACAGTAAATTGTAGTCCTTTTAAACTTATTTTGCTTATTTATTCGTTTGTCATATTCACTTCACTAGTGGCATTATATGCCTTTATTGAAATATTCGGCTAATTCAACCACAACAATTAGATTAATAGCAAGGCTTAAGTTTTATTGCTTTCTTTGGCATTTAACTTTCTGGTGGGGTAAAAGATTTGATAATCCTTTCTATAATATCTTTGAGCCCCGGCTGGCTAAGGACCTCGTGTCTTGTGATTGCTTGAGCAGCAACTAGACTTTCATCTTCGTCGAAGCTTATTTTCTTCGATTTAGATTGTTTAATAAAATCTTTCAAAACATCAATATCGTAGGCATTTAATCTCATATTATCTTGTACCTGATGATCGAGTTGATGTGGATCTGTGATTGTAGCACTAAGCAAAGGCATTTCTTTCAAGCTTCTAGCTGTATTCAATTGATTGTGCAGTCCTTTTATTTGACCTGTAATAAGAGATAACTTATAACGCAATACGTGATTGCTAATGGTTTTTAATTCATCATCAGTAATTAGCTGAAGGTCATTTTCAGGCTTAATGTTTCCTTTGAAACTGCCTTTAATAGTTGTTTTATTTGAAACCTTAATCCATGCATCTATAAGTCTCCTATATGGTCCATCTTTTTTATTATAAATAGTGCGTTTCGATATCTTGACTCCGCTGCTATTTAACATGGACACGATAGGTGCTATAGCTACCTGTCCGCCATTTTTATGTATTATCACACAAGCATTATTAATATGTTCAAGCATACTCTTAGTGCTTAAAGTTTTGACTTCGGATTGAAGCAGGATGAAAAGACTTTTAACTTCATTCAATGGGTCATGGTGGGTCATCCTCTACTCCTATTTACTAATCTTGATTGATTTTTTTGTGCCGAATCAAGAACTTTATGTATTTTTTTTTCGATACCCACATCGCTAAACATCGTTAACCCTTTATTTAAGTTTTCACATTCAGCAGCCCCGACTTTACTTAAAAGAAGGCTTGATAAAGCATCGCTTGCTGAACTTTTTTCTTCTTTGGTTAACGGCGAAAAAGTTAATGGTGGTAAACCATTATTTACCAATATCTGATCCACAAAATGGTCTCGCTCCATTTCTACTCTGGCATCCGCAATTTCTGGATACACTCTACTTGCTTGTACTAGTAGATTTTTAACTTGGAAGTCGGTTGTTTCGATTAAATCAATTCCTAGATCATTGTTTACTGTTGTTACAGAATTTTGTTCAAATTCATTTGCAGTGTTACATTCACTATTTAATGGTTTTAGTTTTCGGACACGAGTAATGTAATTGTATGTGGCATGAGCATTGTAAATGGTCTGTTCTAGTCGCTCAGACTTCGTTTCAATATGCGCATCTAGGTTTTTAATCTTCGATATCATATCTGGCATAATCAAATGTGATTGATTATTTTTAGCAAGCTGATATCGCTGCTTGGTCAGTACTGTTTGTTTTGATCGAAGTACATTAATTTCCTTTGCTTGAAAGCTTATTTCTTCGAGCAGCTTGTTACCATGTAGCCACAAGTCTATTAACCATGGTAATCCGGTTACAAAATGTCGACACATCATGCAATTACCTTGGCCTCCAGGAACTGGACCAAATTTTGCTTTAGTGGAAGCGGTCTCTTTTTTGATTAAAGGACCACCATCATCACAGCGTCTACCACCGAATGGACATATGCCTAAACTAGTTCCACCCCATATTGCACTTAAAGCTTTATTTTCAAGTAAAGTCATTAAACCAGCTTCATTATTTGCAACCATATAACGTTTAGCTTCATCATATGTTGCTTCAATTAACCAATTTTTTAGATCTTTTTTTGCATTATCTTCTATTTCTCGCCTAGCCTTATTTAATGTGTCTGTTATGTAGCTGTTGCCATATTTTAAGTAATAAATAGTCATTAATATTGAAGCGTGTCCAGCGATTATTTTGCTGAGAACTTCTATGGGGACGCCAGCCTCGGCTAAGCTTGTTAACCCTGCAACTCTCAAACCATGTGGTGTAAACAAAGTTCTTTCTACTTGATTTGTTTTCTCATTGACTTTCAGTACAATTTTAACAGTTTCTCCTTGTTCATTGAGACGTTGTTCTAGTTTTTCCATGAGCGACCACCAAAATCTCATTAAGATATTATTGCTAGCTGGAGAGCCAATAGATGAGGAAATTGGACATCGGAAAAGGTAAAAACGATCGGGTGTTTGCTCTAACACTGACTTAGATGGCTTACTGTCGCTAGTAGAACCCGAAATAAGATTTCTATATGGAAGTGGTCCACGTACGGGAAAATATTTTTCCTGCCATGTTCTCAATTCGTCAAATTGCTTAATTAAAATTTCGTTGTTCCATGGTATTGTATACCCTGATTCAGGTCCAAAACCGACAGCGATATCTGCTGTTTTATTGGTACTGATATAAAAACCAACCGTTTCACTCAGTCCGTCTATGACCTTTGTGATGGCACCACGATCTGGTTTTACTGCTCTTAGATCATTCCAGTAGCCTTTATGTGGAGAATTATTCGTTTGCCATCTTTTATTTCGAGGGTTATAGCGTTGCAGATCTCCCTCACCGGAATCGAGCATGGAGACTTGTATTTTGCGGATCGGTATTTCTATCATGGTTAAAAAAGTGTGGGTATGTACTGGACTCCAAATTGATTCTAATTTGCCTGTGCGGGGATTTAACCAATCAAAATATTGATTTGACAATGATTTTGGCCATTTATAATCATCTTCAGTCAAGATTTCTTGCATTGTGATTAAGAAGCTTGTCGGAATTTTTACTTGAACTGTTTCAGAATGAGATGTCGTAGACTTTGTCTTGTTCTGCAAATTATCATATTGGTAAGTTGTAATTAATGGGTGACCAATTGAAACAAAAAAACCATTGTCATCAAGTTCAGACATTTGATCTTCTACAATCCACTGTGTGAATCGATATAAGTAACTTAGATATCTAGCGTAAGAATTTGGGTATTCTTTTCTGAAATATTCTAGCGTTTCCTTGCTACGTTGATTAGATAGAAAAATTAAAGGATCAATATCTTTTTCATCTAGCAATGCAAGGTAGGAAAAAAAATGAGTAAGTGCTTCGTAGTGGAGTTTTGAACTCTTTATATGCAATACTTCATCAATCCAGCGAATAAACAGTTTTCGCCACTTTTTTAAATTAGGAGTTAAGCCTTCGGTTAATTGTAATCGTGCTTTGGTTGTCCTCTTAACCTTGGCATACTCGAAATAAAATAGATTTTTATTTACTTTAGAAAGAATTTCACCTATTCCTCGAATCGCGATTATGTACTGTTGACTTAAATCTGGATCGTATTGAAGCTCTGGAGTTTTTACTTGATTTAGCATTGTGGTCCAATGCTCTGGGGTTATGTCACTTATCTTACTTATTTTTAGATATCCAGCGATAACATCTGTTACTTGAAAAATGTTTCTCTTAATCAGTCGCTTGTTAGTAACAGAGCTTGTATTTTTATAAATATTTACTAATTTAAAATACTTCTCTATGTCTATTGAAAGAGAATTATTTGAGGTTTTTTCTAGATTATCTGCTCTGAGTGAGGGAGTTCGAGTTAATTCACCGCTAACTAATGTCATGAGCATTTTCTTAAAGTCATTCATAATGTTATACCGACATTGTCTAATAGTGCTGGCATGGTATTGTCCATGCTTTGTTTTGCTTGATTGAGACTATCTTGGATTCGTTGAAATGTGGGTGCAGTATAGGCTCCCTGAGAAAGTACGCTCCTCTGCCTTAAGCATTTTTGGATGATTTTAGGCTGAATTCCCATGTCTGCTAGCGAACCTGCAAAAAAATGTCTTCCCCCATGTGGAACTGTTCCATATTCTAAACCTCTGGGTATTACTATATCTAATATATTCTCTACCCGATCTAAAGCTCTTGTAAATGCTTTTTTGTATGCGCTTAAACTATAAGGGCTTCCAATGTAGCTTTCTCCAGTCGCACGGTTTACACCATTAGATACAAACAAAAATGGATGTTCGGGTCTACCTAGGTTGCGATTTACTTCAATCAAGTTAGGTCGAAACACGGTGAGATAATAAATATACATCTGATTAAAAAGAAATTGAGCATTTGAATGAAGAAAAAATACAGGTGCTGTTAACGATTTATCAGTCAATAAATTCTTCCATCCGACTTTGTAGCTCTTTGATGGTCCTTTGGTTCTGGGCATAAGTCCTCTTTCTGCTAAATACTGAGAACGTAGTTTGTCTTCGCCTATAATAAAAGTCTTAGCGTCACTAGGATGTCTTAAATGAACTTGACACAAACCACTTCCTGAGTAGTCAGGAGTTACGTCGTTGAACCATAGATGAAGGGGCTCACTATTTCTCGTACCAGAAAAAAATAGTAATAAAGTGATCATTTTAGCTGTTATATCTTCTCGTTCGTGTGGAATTTCAGATTTATCATCCAAAATAAAACCATATTTGAACAACGGCCCTATTAGGTCTGTAGGGAAGCGCTTTGCTGATTCGGCGGACCATGTAGTTACAGTAGAGGAGCTATGTTTAATAATCTCAAGATGTTTTTGATCTTGTAATTTTTTGGCCAGCTTACTGGCACTGGAAAGATGCCCCAAAAATGAAAGTTTTTTTATGATGATTGCTTGAATTAAGAATTTGAGTGATGCAGGCTCATTGTTGAGAGTTGTTAAACTTTCGGTTTTCAAAAACGTGCTGTTTGAAATTCCTTCGTCATTCAGATAACTAATAAAATCAGTAATTGCAGAACATACTCGTTTTGTCACAGCAATTGAACTTGGTGGCCAGTATAGTTTTGTCGAGTCTAATCCTGATTTTATGTCTATTGTTCCCATCAATAATGAATTGGAAAAAGACCTGAATATAGTCCGATGTGGAGCTGAGCCTTTTAAAATTGAAATATTGCATTCGCATTGACAAAAGTCGTAGAAGAGTCCGATAGCTCTAACTCTTGTTCGATGCCATGAAATGCTTTTATCAGAATTGGCGATAGAATAATTGACCAGTGACTCCATTCGTTTAATACCATCGACCGTATTGAGGTAGAGCACTGGTATGAGCAAACCATTCATATATTCGACTTCTTGATTTAAGATGGTATGAAATTGAGGGGTAGTTGAATTCATCATTATTTCAAAATTCCTTTATCTTTATCAATGTCGAATAAATATACAGGTAACTTTATACCTGGTGGTAACACAAGTAAACTCATTTTAAAAAAGTATTGCATTACAAAAAAAAACACCTATAATTCACTCGTCCGTTGCCAAGACAGGTAAGGTAAGGTAACTTTGCTTAGGTGGTAATAAGAGCACCCGCCTTCTAAGCGGGTGGTCGCAGGTTCGAATCCTGCCGGGTGTACCATTTCAATGGTGATTGTAGCTCAGTTGGTAGAGTCCCGGATTGTGATTCCGGTTGTCGTGGGTTCGAGCCCCATCAGTCACCCCATTTTCTGATTAAATCAAACTATCGTGTATAACCCTTTTAACGGGTACAGATAAGTTTGATTTGATCACGATAATTATTTTGCTCCTAGTCCTTTCGAGCGTAAGTCAAAAACTCATTTCGCACATTAAACGTGCAAACACGTCAAAATTGAACATAAGTCGGCGTTTTTATCATGTAAATCGACCTTTTCAGGCTCGACTCTGTTAAAAACGGTAGCTATAATGTCGCGTCTTGATAAATATCAAAAATAAGCTACCTGTACCAACAGCGTCTTCAGCATCAATAATATCGCTGTGCTGGGTTTCAGAGCTAAATCCATGGTCAAGAAACGAATATCTAATGGTTGAGTTGTCGACCATTACAAAGAACGTCAGACATATTTCGAGGTAAAACAATGCAAGTTTCTGTTGAAACAACTCAAGGCCTAGAGCGTCGCCTAACTATTTCTGTACCTGCTGAGCAAATCGAGAAATTGGTTAAAGACAATGTATTGCGCGAAGCTAAGCGTGCTCGTCTTCCAGGTTTCCGCCCAGGTAAAGTGCCTATCGGCGAAATCAACAAGCGTTATGGCAAAGCCATTCGTCAAGACATCACTGGTGAAGTGATGCAACGCAACTTTATTGAAGCAATCGTAGCTGAAAAGTTAAATCCTGCAGGTGCACCAGTATTTACTCCTGGTTCAACTGAAGGTGATTCTTTTGAATTCGTTGCAACATTTGAAATCTACCCAGAAGTTGTTCTAACGGGTTTAGATAGCATTGCAGTTGAACAGCCTAAAGCTGAAGTTAATGATGCTGACGTTGATGTTATGATTGAAACATTACGTAAGCAACATGCCACTTTTGCCGCTGTTGAACGTGCAGCAGTTGCTGACGATAAAGTTAAAATGAACTTTATCGGTTCTATTGACGGCGAAGAATTCGAAGGCGGAAAAGCTGATGATTTCGAACTTCAATTAGGCAGCAACCGTATGATCCCTGGTTTTGAAACCGGTATCGTAGGCCATAAAACAGGTGATGAATTCGAAATCGAAGTGACTTTCCCTGAAGATTACCACGCTGAAAACTTGAAAGGTAAAGCGGCTAAGTTCGTTATTACTTTAACTGAAGTTCAAGCGGCTAATCTGCCAGAAGTGAATGATGAATTTGCTTCATTGTTTGGTATTGCTGAAGGTGGCTTAGATGCACTTAAAGCTGAAATCCGTAAAAACATGACTCGTGAACTAGAACAAGCGTTAAAAGCGAATGTGAAAGAACAGGTTATTACTGGTTTACTTGCAGCAAACGACATCGCTATTCCTAAAGCGCTTATTGAGGGTGAAGTGAATGTACTTCGTCAACAAGCTATGCAGCGTTTTGGTGGTCAAACTGAAAATATGCCTGAACTTCCGGCTGAACTTTTCACTGAACAAGCTGAACGTCGTGTTAAAATCGGTTTGCTATTAGGCGAAGTCATCAAGACAAACGAACTAAAAGCAGAAGATGATCGTGTTAATACATTGATCGAATCTATGGCTTCAGCGTATGAAGATCCATCTGAAGTTGTTTCATACTACAACTCAAACAAAGAACTCATGCAAAACATGCGCAACGTAGCGCTTGAAGAGCAAGCGGTGGAAGCATTGTTAAAATCATCAAAAGTAACCGTTAAAGACGTCGCTTTTGAAGAATTTATGAACAAGGCTACCGGACGAGCGTAAGCTAAGCTTGACTTAACAAGCCGTTCGCCATTTATAATGGCTCGTATGAGGTTCCTCTCATGCGGGCCATTTTTATTTTAGGGAAATGAATAATGCATAAAGCACCAGAATCAGTACTCAATGCTCTTGTACCTATGGTTGTTGAACAAACAGCTAAAGGTGAACGTTCTTATGATATCTACTCTCGTCTATTAAAAGAGCGAGTCATCTTTCTAGTTGGTCAAGTTGAAGAACACATGGCTAACCTTATTGTTGCTCAATTATTATTCCTTGAGTCAGAAAGCCCAGATAAAGATATTTATTTGTACATTAACTCTCCTGGTGGCTCTGTCACAGCAGGTATGGCTATTTATGACACTATGCAGTTCATTAAGCCTAATGTGAGTACCGTATGTATGGGACAAGCCGCGAGTATGGGCGCATTCTTGTTAGCCGGTGGCGCTAAAGGTAAACGTCATTGTTTACCGAACTCTCGAGTGATGATCCATCAGCCATTAGGCGGTTTCCAAGGTCAAGCATCCGACATCGCCATTCATGCTCAAGAAATTCTTGGTATTAAGAATAAATTAAACCAAATGTTAGCGGACCATACTGGTCAACCGTTAGAGGTTGTTGAACGTGATACCGACCGTGATAACTTCATGAGTGCTACTCAAGCTGTTGAATATGGTATTGTCGATTCATTACTCACGAGTCGCGGCTAAAACTGGTAGCTGATTTTCTAGATACTTTCAGGTATTCTGTATTGAAAGGCGTTCAGTCATCAATGTGGTTATGATAAGTATCTACAAGCAGAGCTTAGGTTCAACCTAAGTTGTAAACAGAGGTAGAATAATGGGCGATAACAAAAATAACGGTGACAGCGGCAAACTGCTGTACTGCTCTTTTTGCGGAAAAAGTCAGCATGAAGTCAGAAAACTCATTGCTGGTCCATCAGTTTATGTATGTGACGAATGTGTTGATTTATGTAATGACATTATCCGTGAAGAAATCAAAGAGATTTCACCCAAACGTGATGAAGACAAATTGCCGACACCGCATGAATTACGCAAACATCTTGATGACTACGTAATCGGTCAGGATCAGGCTAAGAAAGTGTTAGCCGTAGCGGTATACAATCATTATAAGCGTTTACGTAATGGCGCTATTAAAGATGGCGTTGAACTAGGTAAAAGTAACATTTTACTATTAGGTCCAACCGGTAGCGGTAAAACTTTATTGGCTGAAACGTTAGCTCGCTCACTTAATGTCCCTTTTGCTATGGCAGATGCAACCACATTAACCGAAGCTGGTTATGTGGGTGAAGATGTTGAAAACATCATTCAGAAGCTACTGCAAAAATGTGATTACGACGTTGAGAAAGCGGAACGCGGTATCGTCTATATTGATGAAATTGACAAAATCAGTCGTAAATCTGACAATCCTTCAATTACTCGTGATGTATCGGGTGAAGGTGTTCAGCAAGCGTTGCTTAAGTTAATTGAAGGCACCGTTGCTTCTGTTCCTCCACAGGGCGGACGTAAGCATCCACAACAAGAATTCTTGCAAGTGGATACGTCTAAAATTCTGTTCATCTGTGGTGGTGCGTTTGCTGGACTTGAAAAAGTCATTGAGCAACGTGCACACACCGGAACCGGAATTGGCTTTGGTGCCGAAGTAAAAGGCGAAGCGGATAAAGCGACTATTTCACAAATCCTTAGCCAAGTAGAGCCTGGTGATTTAGTGAAGTTTGGTTTAATTCCTGAGTTTATTGGTCGTTTACCTGTTGTTGCTACGCTAACTGAGTTAGATGAAGCTGCATTAGTACAGATTCTGTCTGAGCCAAAGAATGCATTAACTAAACAATATAGTGCATTATTTGAGATGGAAAATGTCGAACTTGAATTCCGTGACGATGCATTACAAGCCATCGCTCAAAAAGCAATGTCACGTAAAACCGGTGCACGTGGATTACGTTCTATTGTTGAAAGCATCTTGCTCGATACAATGTATGATATTCCGTCGACACAAGGCGTGATTAAAGCCGTTGTTGATGAATCAGTAGTAAAAGGCGAGTCAGCCCCTATTTTGATTTACGAAAACACTGAGACACAGGCTGCTTCAGGCGAGCAATAATTGCACTGATAGTCAGGAAGTTGAAAAATAAGGAGTCCATTGGGCTCCTTTTTTCGTATTAGCCATTGAAACTGATAACATCACCCCAATATACTCAGTAATAAGTCAATTTCATTAAACGGAATCGAGCCATGACTAAAGAGCGTGAAGCGCATATCGAACTCCCCGTGTTACCACTTAGAGACGTGGTAGTTTACCCGCATATGGTAATTCCGCTATTCGTGGGACGGGAAAAATCTATTCGTTGCCTAGAATCGGCAATGGAACAAGACAAGCAAATTTTATTAGTCGCTCAGCGAGATGCTGATCTTGATGAGCCTACCAAAGACGATATTTTCGATATTGGTACTGTTGCCTCTATTTTACAGTTGCTTAAATTACCAGATGGCACGGTAAAAGTATTAGTTGAAGGTGGCCAGCGTGCCAAAATCAAGCAATACACCCAAGAAGAAGAATTCTTTGCCGCAACAGCTGAATACCTCGAGTCTGAAGAATTAAGTGATAAAGAAGAAGAGGTGTTAGTTCGCAGTGCTATCGGTCAATTTGAAGGCTACATCAAGTTAAATAAAAAAATCCCACCTGAAGTATTAACTTCATTGTCGGGGATTGATGAAGCCGCTCGTTTAGCAGATACCATGGCTGCACATATGCCATTGAAGCTTGAAGACAAACAATCTGTCCTTGAGATGATCAATGTCGGTGAGCGTCTGGAATATTTAATGGCGATGATGGAATCGGAAATTGACTTGCTTCATGTCGAAAAACGAATCCGTACTCGTGTTAAAAAACAGATGGAAAAAAGTCAACGCGAATACTATTTGAATGAGCAAATGAAAGCCATTCAAAAAGAGTTAGGCGATATTGACGAAAGCCACGACGAATTTGAAGTATTGGCGCGTAAGATTGAAGAAGCTGGCATGCCAGTTGAAGCCAAAGAAAAAGCCACTGCTGAGTTAAACAAACTCAAAATGATGTCACCTATGTCAGCTGAAGCCACAGTTGTGCGCAGCTATGTTGACTGGATGACTGCGGTACCTTGGAAGCAGCGCTCAAAAATAAAGCGTGACTTAGCCAAGGCGCAAGAAGTACTCGATACCGATCACCATGGGCTTGAAAAAGTCAAAGAACGTATTCTTGAGTATTTAGCGGTTCAAAGCCGAGTTAAGCAGCTTAAAGGGCCTATTTTGTGTTTAGTCGGACCTCCAGGTGTGGGTAAAACCTCATTGGGCCAGTCGATTGCCAAAGCAACCGGCCGTAAGTATGTTCGTGTTGCTTTAGGCGGCGTACGTGATGAAGCGGAAATTCGTGGTCATCGTCGTACCTACATTGGTTCTATGCCAGGTAAAGTCATTCAAAAGATGGCTAAAGTAGGGGTTAAAAACCCATTATTCTTACTCGATGAAATCGATAAGATGAGTTCTGATATGCGTGGCGATCCATCGTCAGCGTTATTAGAAGTGCTCGATCCTGAACAGAATGCGACCTTTAACGATCACTATCTTGAAGTTGATTATGACTTATCAGATGTGATGTTCGTTGCTACGTCAAACTCAATGGATATACCTGGCCCTTTACTTGACCGTATGGAAGTTATTCGTTTATCGGGTTACACCGAAGATGAAAAACTCAATATTGCTAAGAAGCATTTACTGACTAAGCAAATTGAACGTAACGGTCTTAAAGAAAAAGAAATCAAGGTTGATGACAGCGCTATTTTAGGCATTATTCGCTATTACACTCGTGAAGCGGGTGTGCGTTCATTAGAACGTGAATTGTCGAAGATTTGTCGCAAAGTGGTTAAGCATATCTTGCTTGATAAAACGGTCAAAATGGTTGAAGTTAACCAGGAAAATTTAAAGTCATTCCTTGGTGTGCAACGTTTTGATTTCGGTAAAGCTGAATCGAATAACCAAATCGGTCAAGTAACCGGTCTTGCATGGACTCAAGTTGGTGGCGATTTATTAACAATCGAAGCCACCTCAGTAGCAGGTAAAGGTAAATTAACCTATACCGGTTCGCTGGGTGATGTGATGAAAGAATCGATTCAAGCGGCAATGACAGTAGTACGTGCTCGTGCTGAAAATCTTGGTATTAACAATGATTTTTATGAAAAACGAGATATTCATGTGCATGTACCAGAAGGTGCGACGCCAAAAGATGGTCCATCTGCGGGTGCGGCAATGTGTACAGCGTTAGTGTCTAGTTTAACAGGTAACCCAGTGCGCAGTGATGTTGCCATGACAGGTGAAATTACTCTACGTGGCGAAGTATTGCCTATTGGTGGTTTAAAAGAAAAGCTATTAGCAGCCCATCGCGGTGGAATTAAGCATGTATTAATTCCTCAAGAAAATGAACGCGATCTGGAAGAAATTCCTGCAAATGTGATTGCTGATTTAATCATTCATCCAGTGCGTTGGATAGATGAAGTGTTGAAATTGGCGCTTGAGCGACCAGTTGAAGGCTTTGAAGTGGTTAAAAAATAGCTTGTTAGTTAAAAAATTGCTGTAGAGCATGAAAAAAATGAAAAAAGGGGCTTAACAAAACGCTGACCTGTGGTAGCCTAGGTTTGTGGATAGTCAGACGCACCAAGCCCTTGGGGCATCTGGCGTTGAGCAGTATCCAATTTCATTTTTTGGTTTTCGTACTAAGTTTGGTGTGTTATCAAGCTTATAAAATAAAGCCTCCGCAGACCGCTCTAAACATAGATTTGGTTGCGGCGCGACAATAACATTCAAGGGGATGACATGAACAAATCTGAACTAATCGAGAAAATCGCATCTGGTGCTGATATTTCTAAAGCTGCTGCTGGCCGCGCACTAGATTCTTTTATCGCTGCGGTAACGGAAGGTCTTAAAGATGGCGATAAGATTTCTCTAGTTGGTTTTGGTACATTTGAAGTACGTCAACGTGCTGAACGTACTGGCCGTAACCCACAAACGGGTAAAGAAATTAAAATTGCTGCTGCGAACATTCCAGCGTTCAAAGCTGGCAAAGCGCTAAAAGACGCTGTTAACTAAATAGTTAATAACGTGGCCTTTGTAAGGCATTCGTAATACAAGCACTGCTTAGGCGGTGCTTTTTACGAAAAGCAATATTGTTATGCAAAGCATAATACATATTGGGAGTATTGGGTCATACCCGTGGTAGCGTCTGATAACTCCATATAATTTACAATAAGGCGCATCCACAAGGTGATGCGCCTTTTTATTTTATTAATCGCAACAAGCGAGAATTCAGATGTTAGAAAAAATTCGTGAAGGATCACAGGGGATTGTTGCTAAAACAATTCTAGTACTTGTGATACTTTCTTTTGCTTTTGCCGGTGTGAGCAGTTATTTAGGCTCAAACACGGGTGTACCTGCTGCAGTTGTTAATGGTGACGAAATTGGCGCCAACGAACTTGAACAGGCTTTTCAAAATGAACGCTCGCGTATTGAGCAACAGCTAGGCGAAATGTTTACTGCATTAGCGGCTGACGACTCCTACATGAACGGAATTAAGCAAGGTGTATTGGATCGTTTAATTGCCGATAAGCTCATTGATCAAGCTGCCAACAAGTTGGGCTTACGTGTATCAGATGAGCAAATCAAGAAAGCGATTATCGAAGAGCCTGCATTTCAAACCGACGGTCAATTTGATAACGAACGCTACCTAGCTGTATTGCGTCAACTAGGTTATCAAACCACAAGCTTTAGAAACATGATGCGTGTAGATATGACCCGTCGTCAGTTATTAAATGCGCTTGTTGGTAGTGAGTTTGTGCTGGACGGTGAAGCTAAACAGCTTGCAGAAGTTCAAGGCCAAACCCGTGATATTCGCTACTTAGTCGTCGACTCAACACCGTTTTTATCAACTGTTTCTGTCGCTGATGAAGAAGCTCAAACTTATTACGATGCTAATGTTTCGCAATACATGAGCCCTGAAAAAGTCAGCCTTGAGTATGTTGAATTGAATGTTGCCGACATGGCTAAAAACAGCGAAACCTCTGATGAAGAAGTGAAAACTTATTACGAAGAGAATCAAAAGCAATATCAAACGGCTGAAAAACGTCTTGCTGCGCATATTTTTGTCGCCGCAACTGACGATGACAGCGCAGATAAAGCCAAAGCTGATGCTATTGAAGCCAAGTTAACCGCGGGTGAAGATTTTGCTGAGTTAGCAAAAACTGATTCTGACGATCAGCTTAGTGCTCAACAGGGCGGTAAGTTAGATTGGTTTGAACAAGGCGTAATGGACCCTGCATTTGATGAAGCACTTTTTGGATTACAAAAAGATCAAGTCTCGTCAATTGTGAAAAGTGAGTTTGGTTACCACATTATTAAGCTGCTTGATTTACAAGCTAGCCAAGCAACCGCTTTTGAAAACGTTAAAGCGAAAATTGTTGCTCAGCTACAAGAAAAGAAAGCCTTAGATGTGTTTTATAGCTTACAAACTAAGTTGGCTGATACCAGTTATGAAATTCCTGATACTTTAGCTGAAACTGCGCAAGCGGTTAATGCAAAAGTACAATCAACGCAGTTATTCTCGCGTGATGACGTACCGGCTAAATTTAACAATCCTGAATTTATCAAAGCCGCATTTTCTGACCAAGTGTTAGCAAGTGGTTTAAACAGCGATGTGATTGAACTTGCGCCAAACCATGTAGTGGTTATTCGCATGAAAAAACATCAGACAGCTGGCGTTATGGGATTTGCTGAAGTAAAAGCTGGTATTGTTGAACGTTTACAGCAAGATAAAGCGAATGACGGTGCTCGTGACAAAGCTGCGGAATATATGGCACAGTTAAAAGCGGGTAATAACACGCTAACAGGTGCTTCATTGACGACATTAGCTAAACTAGGTCGCTTTAATCAGGATATTGATCAAGCTATCACCAATAAAGCCTTCAAAATTGCCGCTCCTGCTGAAAATAGTGTCACAATTGATACTGCAGCGTTAGCGACAGGTTATGCGGTTATTGTGGTTGATAAAGTCAATAAAGCTGAAGGCATTAATGACAACCTCATCAATACGCTTAAACAACGTATTGCGCCTCAATACAGCGAAGCTGATTATCGAGCAGTGGTTGCCTCACTTAAAGCTGATGCTGAAATTGAGTATCCAGTTGCCGACTAGTTAAGTCGTCGCAACAGATGAAATACTAAAAGACCTAGGCTCACGTCTAGGTCTTTTTGTTTATAAGGTATTAAGCCATGAAGACCATCTCTAATACACAATCTAGTGAATTGTTTGGGTTATCGCACTACAGCGATGACTTATTCGAATCGATTAAGGGCGTTGCTTTACAGTTCAAACATATTACTTTTGAACGCTGTCATTTTACCCAATGTGATTTTAGTCAAAGTGATTTCTATCATTGCCATTTTATTGAGTGTGTTTTTAGTCAATGTAATTTAAGCGTAATGTCAGTTGTTGCGACAGAGTTTGATGATGTGACTTTTAGCGACAGTAAAGCCATAGGTATTGATTGGACTAAAGCTCAGTGGCCACAGTTTATGGCTCAAACCACAATTAAGTTTGAACGATGTTTGCTCGATGGCAGTAATTTTTATGCGCTGCATTTACCCGAGTTTTCACTTGTTGATTGCCGCGCTCATGATGTCGACTTTAGAGAAGCTAATTTAAACAAAGCAGATTTGCGTCTGACCGATTTTAATTTAAGCCAATTTAGTCATACAAATTTAACGAAGGCGAATTTTACCGATGCGTTGAATTACCAAATTAATATTACTGCTAATAACGTTAAGCAAGCCAAATTCAGTCGGTTCGAAGCCTTAAGTTTACTAGAAGGTTTAGATATTCAATTAGTCGACTAGTGTACATTGCCACATTGTTAGCACAAAAGTGTGTTTATTGCATGTGTACAAATCGTTAATTTACATTGGTTTAGTTATAATAAATAATCGACAGTAACAATTTAATCCAAAGGAGAGGGCATGAGCCACAGACTTGATCAGGCATTTGAGCGTGCATTAGCCTATTTAGATCAACACTTAAATGAGCCTTTTGATCGACAAGTGTTGGCCGACATTGCCCACATCCCACTATGTCATTTCGACCCATTGTTTACTGCGCTGTACCATATGTCTATTGACGCTTATGTTGAATTGCTCAAAAGCCTAGAAGCTGCCCATTTATTAGGTTTTGGCAAGCAAGTTTCTCTGGCTACTATAGCGGCTAAATTAGCGTATCGTAACGAACAGCATTTTATCGAATCGTTTACTCGCAGTATAGGTCAAAGCCCTGAATCGTTTCAGCAAGCACCTGATTGGGGCAATTTTTTTGCGAAGCAACAACCGCTTAAATCATTTCGAGTAGATGCTAATCAGCAAGATAAGCAATCTTACTCTGTTGATATTGTATCGTTTGATGCGCAGGCATTAGCGGTGATGGAACATCATGGTGATCCGGCTTTATTACCTCAAACCATTGCGAGATTTATTGAATGGCGTCGACAGTTTGGCTTATTTCCTACAAGTTGCAGAACCTTTAACCTGCTTTACTCAACCCCTGAGTTATCTGTTAAAATGCAATATCGAATTGATCTTGGTGTATCGTTAAATGCCGAGACACAAGCTATAGTGTCTGAGTCGAGCCAGATTAAGCTCAAATCAATCCCTCAGGGACGATGTGCGATGATTAAATACAGTGGTGATGACAATGGTCTAACAGCGGCAATAGATTACCTGTATCGCGATTGGGTTAATGCTAATGATATTACACTACGAAATTACCCATTGTTTTTAGAACGACTCGACATTAATGATAATAAGTTAGCGCAACATGAGCCAAGACAAGCGTTATCTCCACAACAGGTACTCATTTATTTACCCGTTGTTTAACTTAAGTTATTAAGCCTTGATGAACTCATGGCTGAGTTACATTTATTTGTATGATAAAATGATGTCGCTGAATTCAATTCGAAATACTTCAGGCCCGATTTCAGATAATAAGACGGTTGTTTTAGCACGGCTTAGCAATAACGGTATGTTAATTAGCTAAACTCGCCGCATTTTGACAGACTTTACTGTTATAAATATGAATATTCACAATGTATCGCTCATAAAAAAACCATAATGCAGTGCATTATGGTTTTACGTTAACACTTGTTGAAATTAGGCTTATAGCTCAATAACATCAAACGTTACACTAGGATTCACGTCTGCTTCGTAATCGATACCATCAATACCAAAACCGAACAGCTTTAAAAACTCTTGTTTGTATTCATCATAGTCAGTGAGTTCGCTTAAATTTTCTGTGGTCACTAACGGCCATAAATCACGACAATGCTGCTGGATTTCTTCGCGAAGTTCCCAGTCATCAAGGCGTAAGCGATTTTCGCCATCAACAGCTGGTGCTTGGCCATCAACACGGTATAGGCGTTCACTGAATAAACGGTATATTTGTTCAATACAGTCTTCATGTAAGCCTTCTTGGCGCATTTTCTTAAATACCATGGCGATGTAAAGTGGCATTACTGGAATTGCTGAGCTCGCTTGAGTCACTACACTTTTTAACACTGCAACGTTAGCTGAGCCACCAGTAGCTGATAATTTGCTATCAAGGGCGTGAGCTGCACGATCTAAATCCATTTTGGCTTTGCCTAAAGCGCCATGCCAATAAATAGGCCAAGTCAATTCGGTACCAATGTAACTATAAGCAACCGTTTTGCAATTGTCAGCTAATACGCCAGCGTCGCTTAGCGCACTCATCCATAATTCCCAATCTTGGCCGCCCATTACAGTGACGGTATCAGCAATTTCTTGCTCAGTCGCAGGCTCTACCGAAGTGTCGATAATGGTGTTTTTATTGGTATCAACAGCCGTGGCAGTATACGTTTGGCCAATTGGCTTAAGTGATGAACGGATAACTTCACCGGTGTCAGGCATTTTACGTACTGGAGAAGCCAGTGAGTAAACCACCATGTCGATTTGACCTAAATCTTGCTTGATAAGCTCAATCACCTGTTGCTTTGCTTGATGGCTGAATGCATCACAGTTAATGCTTTTTGAATACAAGCCTTCTGCTTTAGCAAACTTATCAAATGCCGCGGTGTTGTACCAACCCGCTGTACCGGGTTTGGTTTCAGAGCTTGGTTTTTCGAAAAACACACCAATAGTGGCAGCGTCGCTACCAAATGCTGAGGTGATACGAGATGAAAGGCCATAGCCACTTGAAGAACCGACCACTAATACTTTTTTAGGCCCATTAGCAATTTTGCCTTTGGCCTTAATGAGTTGGATTTGTTCTTTAACGTTGGCTTCACAACCTACTGGATGAGTAGTGGTACAAATAAAGCCCCGAATTTTAGGTTTAATAATCATATTTAAGCTTCTTCCTTTAACATTGGCTCTAGGATAAATAGTTCGACGGCCAAATGGCACTGATTTTTTCTAAAACGCCCTCAAAACCACAGTGGTTGGAGCAGTTTAGCGCTTTTGCATAAATTGACTTTGTTCTTGAATGAGTCGTTGGGTGTATTCATGTTGTGGTGAAGTAAATAAGGCCTCAGTAGTTGATTTCTCGACCATATGACCATTTTGCAACACCATAATTTTATCGCTTACATGACGAATAATATTCAGATTATGTGATACAAAAATATACGATAATCCCATCTCTTTTTGCAGCTTTAATAGCAAATTAATAATCTGAGACCGGACCGATAAATCTAAAGCCGTTAGTGCTTCATCTGCAATAATAATTTTAGGGTTAAGCATTAAGGCACGTGCAACAGCGACACGCTGTTTTTGGCCTTCGGAAATCATGTGTGGATAAAACTCTGCGTGTTCAGGTAATAAGCCGACTTTTCTTAAGGTTTCAATCACCAATGTTTTTCGTTCAGTTGAACTTAATTGGGTATTAAACCGTAACGGTTCTTTAAGTAAGTTACCAATCGATAAACGTGGATTAAGCGAGGTTGTCGGATCTTGGAAAATCATCCGGATCAACCGACACCGTTGTTTTAAATTACGTGTTTCTAAAGCTTCACCTTCAAAAAATATGTCGCCGCCACTGCGTTGTTCAGCACCCACTAGAATTCGGGCGAGGGTACTTTTACCCGAGCCGACCGACCCCACAATAGCCAAGGTTTCACCACGACCGAGTTCAAATGAAACCGGAGAGAGAGCCTGATAATATTGAGGTTTAAAATGCTTATAACCGGTTAAGTATTGTTTACTTAAGTCGGTTACTTTAAGCAATGGCATCGTCATCTTCTTGCTCACTTTTATAAGGGAAATGGCAGGCAAAATAGCGGTCTTTAATATGTTCAAGATTAGGCTGTTTTACACATTGGCGTTGGGCTTCTGGGCAACGTGGACCAAGCCGACAACCGGCAGGTAAATGCTGCATCGACGGCGAAGAGCCTTGCAGTGTGGGTAAGTTAGCTTTATGACGCATTTTTTCAGTATGGTCAGGTAGATTTTTTAATAATGCCCGTGTGTAAGGATGATAAGGCATTGCGACCATTTCGCTAACAGGGCCTGATTCCATAACTTGACCACTGTACAAAATCGTTAAGTTATCACACCAGTGCACCATGGTTTCTAGCTCATGGCTAACCAATAAAATAGACACGTTTTGCAGTTGATTGAGTTGCGACAATAGTCTGAAAATTTGCGCTTGGGTGTTGAGCTCCATTGAGTTGGTTGGCTCATCGGCAATCAGCAATTTAGGATGATTCGCCACAGCCATCGCAATCATCACTTTTTGGCATTCGCCCTCAGACAATTCCCATGGATAGCACTTCATCAGTTGTTTTGGTTTTTTTATACCGACTTTGTGGAGCCATTTCTGCGCGTTTAAATAGGTCGCCTTTCCACGTCGCCAAAAAGGAATATTTTTGTTGGGTACCATAGCTTCAATCAATTGACTGCCAATGGTTTTAACCGGATCTAAACTGCCAGAAGGGTCTTGGAAAATCATCGCCATTTCACTGCCCATCAGGCAGCGTCGTTGCTTGGAACTCATTTCTAATAAGTTTTTTCCATCCCACATCATACGGTCAGCAATAATATGCCAATTAGGACCTAGTACGCCTAGAATCGCTTTGGCCAATAAACTGCGCCCAGAGCCAGATTCGCCAACAAGTCCATGGATTTCACCTGGATTAATAGTCAAACTGACTTTTTCGAGCACTTTCACAGT
Source organism: Shewanella sp. AC91-MNA-CIBAN-0169 (assembly GCF_040310165.1). NCBI lineage: Bacteria > Pseudomonadati > Pseudomonadota > Gammaproteobacteria > Alteromonadales > Shewanellaceae > Shewanella > Shewanella sp. AC91-MNA-CIBAN-0169. The sequence continues at coordinate 75,416 of NZ_JBEOPM010000012.1, read as the reverse complement.
GCCCTCAGGTGTATCTAATTCAATGGTGAGATTACGAATATCGAGTAAAGGCATAGGTTAATTTCTTATCGGTGCAAGCGCAGAACGTAAACCATCGCCGACTAAGTTGACCGATAATACAGTAAACAAAATCGCGACACCTGGGATAGTAACGGTCCAAGGCGCAAGCAGTAAATTATCAAGCCCTTGTGCGACCATTGCACCCCATTCTGGACTCGGTGCTTGTGCACCAAGGTTTAAAAAACCGAGAGCGGCAATATCGAGTATTGCGGCAGATATTGCCATAGTGACCTGAATAATCACCACATCCCATACATTGGGCATGATGACATACCAAAAAACTTGTAACGAGTTGGCACCGTCTAATTTGGCAGCGGTAACATACTCTTTTTGAAGCTCTTCATGAACCGCTAGATGGATAGCACGCACAAATTGTGGAACCATCGCAATCCCAACGCCCCAAAACACATTATTAAGCCCAGGCCCCATAACTGCGACGACTAGAATAGCCATTAATAACGATGGGATAGACAATAATGCATCGAGCAAGTGGCTTAACACACTCGACTTTATGCCGTGCATCATTCCTGAAAGAGAACCAATAATAAAACCAAATATCAGCGATGCAGTAACAATTAATAATGACATGCCAAAGGTCAATTGTACGCCGTGTAAGATTCGACTAAAAATATCTCGTCCTAGATCGTCAGTTCCAAGGAAGTGTTCTACAGTACCTGCTGGATCCCATGATGGCGGTAAAAGTAATACTTGTTGGTCTTGCATCTCTGCTGAATAAGGCGCTATAAACGGGGCGAAAATAGTTAATATTAATAAAAAAATAACTGCCCATAGACCGATCACCGCAAATGGGTTAGCAGAAAATGTTTGCCACATTCGCCACATAGGCGAGGCTATATGGTCTTCTTGGTATATTTTAATTCGAGGCATACAATTCCTTTCTGCTCATAGGATTGATTGCGGTATGCAGTAAATCAATCAAAATGCTTAAGAAAATAATTAATAATGAAACAGATAAGATACCCGCTTGAATAACAGTATAGTCACGCTGGTAAATGCCCGACACTAACCAACTGCCAACCCCTGGCCACGAAAATATCACTTCAACCACAATGCCATAACTTGCAAATGATCCCAGCATTAAACCAATACTTTTTATTACCGGAATTAAGGCATTGGGCAAAACATGACGGAGTAGAATTTTAGCCGTGTGTAAACCGCGAGCTTCAGCTGCGCGGATATAGGTTTGATTCATCACATTTAAAATGGCTTGCCGGGTGATCCTCACTACCAATGTAAAAGGAAGTACCGCTAAAGTGACCGCCGGTAAAATCAAGTGTAATAAAGCATCATGAAACGCCGGAATGCGATAACTAGAATCGGATAATAAAGTGTCGACCAGCATAAAACCTGTCACAGGTTCAATTTCATAAAGTAAATTGATTTGCCCTGAAATAGGCAGCCAGCCGAGATTCACCCCAAACCACATAGATAAGGTCAAGCCGAGCCAAAATACCGGGATAGAATAGCCTGTTAAGGTGATGGCTAAAATACTGCGTTGCAGTGCTTTGTTATTACCTAATGCGGCTAGCACGCCAATGGGCACGCCAAAAAATACGGCAATAAAACCAGAAAACAATGATAATTCAAAAGACGCAGGTAGTACTGCTTCAAGCTCCTCCAATACCTCTTGCTGTGAGTTACTGGAAATACCAAAGTTACCCGATAAGCGCTGGCGCAAGTAGGCGGTAAACTGCAGTAATTGGTTATCATTTAGTTGATAGTCTTGCTCTATTTGCTGTTGTTGTTCAAGCGTGGGATATTGAACCCCAGACAGAGAATATGCTTTACTGACAGGAAACTGTCCTGATGCCATAAAGAGTACGGCCACCATGACTAGCGACGTGGCCATAAACAGGGTTATGCGACTAAAAAGATAACGCCACATTTATTCAGTTCCCTCTATTGCTTGAGTTGTTTTGGCGAAGGAAATACCGCCATAAGGCCTAATTTGCATGGCGGTAATATTACTCTTTTTCAATACCACTTTTTTGGCATGTGCGATTGTTACTAGCGGAACTTGATCGCTAATAATAGCTTCTGCTGATTGATAAAATGCTTTACGTTCAGGTTGAGTCGATACGCTCTGAGCTTGGGTTAACAGATGTTCAAAGTCTTTGTTGCACCAACGAGAGCGATTATTATTAGAAGCTAATGCGGCGCAGCTTAATAGTGGAGTGAAAAAGTTATCAGGATCGCTATTATCCGCATTCCAACCAATAAGCACTGAATCATAATTGGAACTGGCTAACTTCTGGGTGAATACACTCCAATCATAGCTAATGATATTCAGTTTTACGCCAATACGGGCTAGATCGGCCTGAATGAGCTCCGCTGTTTTCAATGCACTCGGATTATAAATTCGCGCCACTGGCATGGCCCACACATTAATGGATAAGTTAGATACACCTGCTTGGTGCAGTAATACTTTGGCTTTTTCAGGGTTATATTCATTTGGAGATAAGTTTTTGCTGTAAGCCCAAGATGCCGGAGGTAAAACGCCTGTCGCTTCGACAGCGGTATCGTTATATACCACGTCTAGAATATTATTTTTATCGATAGCATGCGCAAGTGCGCGTCTTACACGAACATCATCTAATGGCGGTTTTTGAGTGTTAAATGCCCAAAATGCGACGTTCAATCCAGGTTTTGCATCGATAATAATATCTTTATGTTGGTCAAGCACTGCCAGTTCACCAGCTTTAGGTAATGCTGAAACGCTGCAGTCTCCGGTAATTAATTTAGCAATACGTGCGGTGCTTCTGGGGGTGATATCAAACACTAATTGATCAAGCTCGACCTTAGGGCCCCAATAAACTGGATTCTTTTTGTAGCGAATATATTCATTTTTCACATACTGGCTAAGCTGAAAAGGTCCTGTGCCTACCGCGTAATAATCGATATCTTCAGGTGTGCCTTGCGCTAACAGTTGATAACCATATTCTGCCGACAACACTACGGCAAAGTCAGTGGCGAGATTAGATAAAAAAGAAGCGTCTTTCCGAGTTAAATGAAACATAACCTGGTAGTCGTTTACTTTTTCAATGTAGCCAATTAAATCAGCAAAACCAATGCTTTGAAAAAATGGATAACCGGTTCTACTGACTAAGTGATAGGGATGCAGTGGATCAATAATCCGATTAAACGAAAACAACACATCATCTGCATTAAAGTCTCTTGCAGGAGTAAAATGGCGGGTCTTATGAAAACTCACATGTTGACGTAAAGTAAATAGATAATTTAAACCATCATCGGACACCTGCCATGATGTCGCCAAACCAGGTGTGATTTCGGCTTTTTCTTGGCTGTAATTGACGAGTCTACTGTAAATTTGATGTGAAGTTGCATCAATAGTGGTGCCTGATGTAACAAGCTGAGGGTTAAAGCTTTCAGGGTTACCTTCACTGCAATACACAAGGCCAGAAGGCAATTGCACTTGTCCGCATGCAGCCAGCATGATGCTGGAGAGACATAAAGACATCTGCTGATACCAGCGTTTTACTATAACAGGCATAGTGTGATCATTTTTTATCGACTTTGAGTGGGTATTTTAACAGTGTTCATTGCATTGGGGCAATGAGCATATCCAAGCTTGATTCAGCTCTTGTCGAGTAAATTGTACTTTTTCAAAATACCTCGAAGCTGATGGTAGCTTAAGCCCAATAAATCGGCGGTTTTTTTCTGATTATATTGGCCTTCAGCTAATGCTCGTTGCAATAGTTCTATTTCGCTGTTTTCGGTGTATTCTTTAAAATCTATCGGGAATTCGATGCTATTAAGCATCACAGATGTTTCCGTTTTAATATTTAACTCAGCCGATTCCGTCACTGGTGTTGGTGCATGTTCTATTTGATTTAATTGACGTTCGCGGGTTTTGACACGATTTACAGGACGATAGGGAGATGCAAAAGGATCTAAAATAATATGATCAATCTCTTGGCCATCAGCGCCTTCACGGTAAACACTTCGCTCGACGACATTCTTTAATTCTCGGATATTTCCTGGCCAGCTGTGCATCATTAATTGTTCTACCGCCAACGGACTAAAACCACTAAAATATTCTAGTGATAGTTGCCTTGCCATGCTAATAGCAAAATGTTCGGCCAATGGCATAATGTCTTCGGTTCTATGTCTTAATGGTGGCAAGGTGATCACATCAAAGGCTAAACGATCGAGTAAGTCCGCTCGGAATTCACCATTGTCAGCCAAGGTAGGTAAATCTTCATTGGCGGCACAAATCAGTCGCACATCAGATTGAACCGTTTTACTGCCACCGACTCGTTCAAATTCACCATATTCGATGACACGTAATAACTTTTCTTGGATTAATCCAGAAGTGTTGGCTAATTCATCTAAAAACAGTGTTCCGCCATCGGCGCGTTCAAAACGGCCTTCGTGTCGTCCTTTCGCACCCGTAAATGCACCAGATTCATGGCCAAAGAGTTCACTTTCGAGTAAGTTTTCACTTAATGAAGAACAATTGAGTTTAATAAAGCTTTGATCCCAACGAGGGGATAAGTAATGTAGTCGTTCGGCAATTAATTCTTTACCCGTACCGCGCTCACCAATAATGAGCACCGGCTTAGATAATGGCGCGACTTTAGACACATGTTCTAATACTTCAAGCAGTGCATTAGATTGGCCGATGAGATTGTCTTGCTGGAATTGTTTGCTCACAGTTAGCTTACTCGCAAAATTGTTAGTGAATTAGACTAATAATTGGTGAAAATCATAATAAATGGCTTGAGTGTTAAAAGAAAGCAAAAGTTAAATATTTGTTTAAGTATATGATGTTGTTGCATTTGTAAATGTTGGCACGTAATGTGTAATACCAACTGCGACATCCACGTTAATTTTGAGGAACACATTATGGGAATTTTCTCTCGCTTCGCAGATATCGTTAATTCAAATATCAGCGCAATACTTGATAAAGCCGAAGATCCAGAAAAAATGGTCCGTCTTATCATTCAAGAAATGGAAGACACACTTGTTGAAGTACGTTCAACCTCCGCTAAAGTATTGGCAGAGAAAAAAGAATTACTTCGCCGGATTGCTCGTGTTCAAGAGCAAGTTCAAGATTGGCAGAATAAAGCTGAGTTAGCGTTATCCAAAGATCGTGAAGACTTAGCCAAAGCCGCGTTGAGTGAAAAGCAAAAAACGGTTGGTTTATTGCAAGCACTTGAGATGGAACTGCAAGTTGTTGAAGAGCATGTCGCTCGTTTAAAAGATGAAATCGCTCAACTTCAAGAAAAATTGAATGATGCTCGTGCTCGTCAAAAAACCATCATTATGCGTAAGCAAACTGCCACTTCACGTTTAGAAGTCAAAAAGCAGCTTGATTCAAGCAAAATCGATGATGCAATGATGAAGTTTGAACAATACGAGCGCCGAGTTGAAGGACTTGAGGCACAAGTAGAATCATATGATTTAGGTAAAAAGAACGTTCTAGCTGACGAGTTTGCAGCATTAGAAGCAGAAGATTCTGTGAATGATGAATTAGCAGCATTAAAAGCAAAAATGAGTGCGAAAGCACAACCTAAATCTAAAGCGTAAATTTATTCAGAGGTGAGTTATGGATATGGATCTTCTTATTGCACCAATTATCATCTTTATGGTTGTTGTGGCACCTATCTGGTTGGTTCTTCATTATCGCAGTAAGCGACAAGTGAGCCAGGGGCTCACCGAGGAAGAATTTAACCAGCTTAATGGTCTCATTGCGAAAGCTGAAAAAATGAGCGGTCGCATTGAAACATTAGAAGCGATTTTAGATACTGAATCACCAGAATGGAGAGCAAAACATGGTCCCATCTAATGGTCGTACTCTATACCGCAACCCAAAAAATGGTAAAGTGGCTGGGGTGTGTTCAGGTATTGCAGATTACTTTAACTTTGAAACATGGCTAGTGCGAGTCATTGCTGTGTCGATATTCTTACTCGGTGGAACAGGGATTGTGTTTGTTGTTTATATTGCCTTATGGATGATATTAGACATCAAACCACAAAACTTAGATAACAAAGAAAATCACAAAGATATTGAAATTAAAAAGAAAATTTGGCAAGCAGGTGAACCTGCAAAGCAAGCGTTGTTTGATGTTAATCGTCAATTTAATGGATTAGAACTCCGTTTAAGACGACTCGAAGAACATGTCACCTCAGACAACTTTGATCTTAAACGCCAAATCAATAGTCTTTAATCCTTCTAATGGGCGGTTATCCGCCCGTCTTTTTTGGGGAGCCATCAGCCATCATGAGATTTTTAGATCGTTCCTTGTTTAAAGTCAGCCAAACCGCTCAGTCTATTGTTAACCGCAGTACCGATCGTCATGTCAGATTAGCCGTTACTGGGTTATCCGGTGCAGGTAAAACCGCTTTTATTAGTGGCTTAGTCAATCAGTTATTGCATGCAGGAAAAAGCGCCAAGCACAATCCTTTACCATTATGGCAAGTGGCACGCGAAGGTCGGTTAATTGCTGTCAACCGCGCTATGCAACCCGATTTAGACATTGCCAGTTTTGATTATCAAGGTGCAATGAATGCATTATGTTCGTCGCCTCCTTATTGGCCTGCTTCAACCAAAAATATTACCGAATTACGTTTAGCCATTAAGTATCAGCCTCAGCAAGGTTTGTTAGCTAAATTAACAGATACCGCAACCTTGTACGTAGATATTGTTGATTATCCAGGTGAGTGGTTACTTGATTTACCGATGCTTAAACAAGATTTTACTCAATGGTGTTTATCACAACAGGTTAATGTGACATGTTTACGTCACTCGCCCTTATTTAGCGCATTCAATCAAGCTGTAGAGACGTTAGAGTTAAGCCAATTAGCTGATGAACAGCACCTTAAGCACATTGCTGATTTGTATCAAACCTTATTGGTTGATTTGGTTCGGCAACAGGGGTTTTATCACGCCCAACCAGGGCGTATGTTATTACCGGGTGAATATGAAAATACCCCGTTACTGACATTCTTTCCATTGATTACCTTGAGTCCAATTCAGCATTCGGAATTATCTGCAAGCTCAAGTGATTCAAATTATCACGTACTTAAACGGCGTTATGAACAGTACGTATCACAAGTCGTTAAGCCCTTTTATCGTGACTACTTTTCTCGATTTGATCGCCAATTGGTATTAGTTGATTGTTTAAATGCGCTTAATCATGGTCAGGCGCAATTTAATGACATGGGCCGTGCACTTAACAGCATTATGGAGAGCTTTCAATTTGGTCAGTCGAGTTTAATAAAACGTCTGTTTTCACCGCGGATTGATAAAGTATTATTTGCTGCTAGCCAAGTAGACAGAGTGACCCGTGATCAACAGAGTCATGTGCTCAGTTTGTTAACCGCAATGCTACAACAAAGCCAGCATTATGCCAATTTTGAAGGCAGTGAAGTTGAAACCATGGCAATAAGTGCGATTAAGGCCACTCAACATGGGATGGTCAATATTGATGGTGTTCAACAAGAAGTGGTAAAAGGGACTGGGCTTGATGGCAAGAAAGTGACCTTATATCCTGGCGATGTTCCGGCATCATTACCTGATGCTGAATTTTGGCAACAACAAGGATTTAGTTTTAGTGCTTTTCTGCCGCCTAATTTAAGTCATATTCATGATCACAATCCGCAATTTGAACACATTCGTCTCGATCACCTTTTAGAGTTCCTATTAGGCGATAAATTGTCTTAATGGATTTATTTTGAGCAATAATTTGGGCCTTAGTTATGAATGAATCTACACATAGTTCGCCGATAAAGAAATCGCAAATATTTACGGAGTCAGACTTAATCGTGACTCAAGAGGCGCATTCCAAAGCGGATCCTATTAAGCCCGCTAAACCGTTTGAAGACATTGACTTTATTTGTGAGAAATCCTTAATAGAATTACCAGCCTCAATGGAAGACAGCATTAAACCTGCAACACCCAAGCGTTGGTCACTATTGGCAAGATTATCGATTATTGGTTTGGTGTTCTTCGTCATAGTTCAAACCGTGATGGGGTTAATTGACTCTCTTCAGCAAAGTCCGTGGTTATTTGGCTTTTATGCAACTGTGTTATCCATTGTTAGTGTATGGGCGATGGTGTTGACCCTTAAAGAATGGCGTAAATTAGTTAATCTTAAAAAGGTGAGTGACCATCAAACGAAAGCTGAACGGTTGTCGCAAAGCATGCAAATGGGTGAAGCTAAACAATTTCTGGCACCAATATTAGCCAAATACCCAAATAACGAGGCAAAGCAACAATATCTACAAGCCTGTAGCCATGAACATAATGATGCTGAAATCGTTGTATTATTTGAAGATATCGTGTTGTCTGAACGTGATCTACTCGCTAAAAAGCGAGTTAATCGTTTTGCTGCAGAGTCGGCATTATTATTAGCAGCCAGTCCGCTCGCCGCGCTGGATATGGCTATTATTTTGTGGCGTAATCAAAAAATGATCAATGAAGTCGCTGCTATTTATGCGATTGAGTTAGGTTATTGGAGTCGGATAAAACTTATTCGTAGCATTGTGGTTAATCTTATTTACGCGGGGAGCACAGAGGTGATTACCGATTTAGGCACCCAATTATTATCGGTGGAAATGACCGGCAAGTTATCTGCCCGAATTGCACAGGGGCTCGGTGGCGGTTTACTTACCGCAAGACTCGGTTATCAAGCTATGAGTTTGTGTCGCCCTATTGCATTTAATAAACACAATAAGCCTAAATTATCCCACGTTCATCAGCATTTATTGGGTGAATTAAAGCAGTTTACCTCGTCAATGATGTCCAAAAACAAATCGAAACAAACTCAGCCTGTTGATAAGAACGAATAAAATATGTGTTTTTTTTGTACAATGTGAGTTTATTGACTACAGTTAGCCTCCGATCCGGAAACCCTACGCGTTCCGAATCGTTCGAGCTTGGTAATGGAGAAGGACGCATACCAGCAAACTAAGGAAGGAAAGGAGAATCTAATGAAATCATTGTCATTAACTGCATTATTAATGGGTTTATGTTGTTTGTTAAGTAGTCATTCTTACGCCGCTGAAACGGTAAAGACAATGGCAGAGCCCACAAAACAAGCCACAAAATCGATGGAGAAAAAGTCAACGGCTATGCAAAAGGTCAATATCAATAAAGCCAGCGCTGAAGAATTACAAGCGCTGAAAGGTATTGGGCAAGCCAAAGCAAAAGCGATTGTTGACTATCGAACCAAAAACGGCAAATTTACCGATCTGAAACAGTTAACCATGGTGACAGGAATTGGTGAAAAGTTAGTCAGCCAGAATACTGAGAATATGAGTTTCTAAATGAGACGCCTGTTTATACAAAAACGGAAGCAATTGCTTCCGTTTTTTATATCAGCGAGCCCAAATGCAGGTTAACTAATGCAGCTTAACTAATACAGGTAAACTATTGTGCATTAAGTGCCTGGCCATTGGTGTCGATAGATTCATTACCCATTAAGAATAAATAAGTCGGCATAATTTGTTCAGCTGTTTTTAGTGTTTGTGGATCTTCAGCAGGATAAGCTTTTGCACGCATTTCTGTACGAGTCGCGCCTGGGTTAATACTATTAACCCTTACAGAGGTATTATCACATTCATCAGCTAACACTTGCATCATGCCTTCAGTGGCAAATTTAGAAAATGCATAAGGTCCCCAATAAGCACGACCTTTACGTCCAACACCGCTAGAAGTAAACACAATTGAAGCATGCTCGGCTTTACGCATAATAGGCAATAATGACTTGGTCATGATGGCTTGAGCCGTGACATTGACCTTTAAAATGGTTTCAAGCGAGGTTAAATCGATATGCTCAAATGGACCTAATGCCCCCAACTGAGATGCGTTATGCAATAAACCATCTAAATGACCAAACTGCTCGGCAATGGTGTCTGCCATATCAATATAATTCTGTTCGGTCGCGCCTTTCATATCTAACGGTACAATGGCTGGCTTTGGATAACCGGCATTAACAATTTCATCGTATACGTTTTCGAGTTTTTTAACGGTCTTACCGAGCAAAATTACCGTTGCGCCGTGTTTGGCAAATTCGATTGATGCTGCACGACCAATACCGTCTCCAGCGCCCGTAACCAAGATTGTTTTGTTATTGAGTAAATCTTTTGCAGCTTGATATTCCAACATGATTGATTATTTCCTCTTAGCGCAATCGCCCGTCAAATCTAGTACCGGATAAAAAATAAACGACCGTTTGAAACAAATGATTAATAATTGTATGAGAATAGGTCATTTGCATGTAACAAACTTGTAGCTAACTCAATAATTTTACGTTAACTTGAGAATAGTTAAGGACTAACATAAGTCCTTATGGTCGCATGATAGGACTATTGTGACCAATTCTTGGGGAAAACAAAATTATTAAAACAAGATTTGGGGAAAAAAGATGAAAAGACTCATTTTGGGTGTTGCAATAACATCTGCTCTTGGCTTGACAGCATGTGGTGGTGACAGTTTTAACGAAGCAGTAGATAATGCTGAGCCGTTAGTGCCTGTTTCACATATGCAGTTTGATCCTGCTAATAGCAAAGTACCATTACCAAACGACTTACTCTTCAGTGGAACCACTGATGGCACATTATCTATCCCTGGCGAAGCCAGCGGTAACTATACTGATCCTCAAATTGCATTAGGTGCATTAGATGGATGGTCAACTAGTTCACCAATTTCAATTACTGTCGAACTTGCTAATGATTTACAGGGCAATGCATTAACGTTAGATGCAGCCTCTGTGTTTCAACCTGGTGCGGTGCGTATGTTTGAAGCGACGGTGGGCGGAGCATTATCAAGTGATGCTGAGTGTAAATCAGCACCTTCAGTTTCAGCTTGTAAAGTAGGTGAAGAGCTTCAATTTGGTGTTGATTTTGTATCAAAAGCATCAGGCAATAAAGTTGCCATAGTACCGATTAAACCATTAAAAGCTGGTCAGTCTTATATCTATGTGACTACCGATCTTATTCAAGACTCGCTAGGCCGTGCTATTGCTCCGTCAACAACTTATGGTCTGTTAAAGTTAGATTTTGAAACACAGCAGCTTGAAACAGAACAACAAAAAATGCTGCAGTATCTGGTCAACAGTTATGAAAAAGGTGTTGCTGAAACACACGGTGTTGATCCTGAATCGATTAGTTTTTCAGGTTTATTTACCACTCAGTCAGTCGCTGATGTGTATGAAACCACTAAATTATTGATGGCTTCTAATCCTGCTTACACACCTTCATTTGTGCAAGCACCTACGCCAACTGGATTGACAGTTGCTCAGGCTGCTGGGTTAACGCCAGCATCGGGTGCAGCCTATGTAGTCGCCGATATGGCTGATCTTTATACTGCCAAAATTAAACTGCCAATCTACGGTGATTGTTCATCAGCTGGCTGTGTGATCCCAATCGTCGATGGTGCTCCAACAGCACCTAATGGCCGTTGGTTTGCTCAAGGTGACAGCCCTGTGTCGGTATTGCTAGCTTTACAGGCGGGTACATTAAGCCAAGCTAACTTTTTTGCACAAGCATCTGATAACGGTGTAGATCCTCAAGCAGCGTTGGGTAATCCTGCATTACTTGCAGGTAAACAGTGGAAACTTGACGATGGTACTGCTGCAGATAAAACGAAACATTTAACCAAGTTTAACCCTATTCCGGCTATCAAAGGTTATGAAACTGTTTCAGTTCAAATTACCTTACCGAATGCGGCTAAGCTTGCAGCATTTACCGCTGCGCAAGGTGGAACTTTTGTGCCTCCAACAAGTGGTTGGCCAACCACAATCGCAATGCATGGTTTAGGTGGTGGTAAAGAAATGGCACTAGCTTATGCGGGTACATACGCTGCAGCTGGTGTTGCCACTATTGCGATTGATATGCCATTGCACGGTGCTCGTTCATTTGATTTAGACAAAGACGGCACTTATGAGATATCAGCAACAGCCCCAGCTTTTGGTCCTGTAGTCGGTAAGCCTAATGCGTTCACCAATGGTAACCCATTAGTGTTTGTTAACATCGCCAGCACATTGACAGTGCGTGACAATTTCCGTCAAGCAACCTTAGACCAATTAGGGTTAAGATTATTATTGACTGGAATGGCGCAAAAACTAGCCGCAGACGGTGACGTTCAAGTATTCGACGTGTCTAAAATCAGTGCTCAAGGTTTGAGTTTAGGTGGCATTGTTGGCACTACATTCTCTACTTATGCCAGTACTGGGTTAGTTAATCCTATGACGGGTGATGCTTTACCTAACGCTTATGCAATTAATGCAGCATCGTTAGTGGCGCCTGCTGGTGGTTTAGCTGGTGCATTTGCGGGTTCTGCTGCATTTGGTCCACAGTTATTTGCCAATGTCACCGCGTCTAGTACGTTTGCCGCTCTCGTTACTGCTGCAAATACTGCAGGTTATGAGGAAGGTAGTGCCGAGTATGCTGCTTTAGTTCAAGCAGTGTATGCTGAGTTTATACCAACATTTGCTTTTGCAGTGCAAACAGCTGTCGATTCTGCTGACCCAATTAACCATGGCGAAAAATTAGCGGCTACTGGTTTACCAGTGCATTTAATTGAAGTGGTTGGCGATGGGGCAGGCAACTTAGGTGACCAAACATTACCTAACAGCGTTGAAGGTTTCCCATTATCGGGTACTGAACCGTTAATTACCTCGCTATCGCTAGGATGTGTTGATACTACAACGCCAGGTTCTGGTGCTGTACGCTTCTCTAAAGGCCATCACAGTTCGATTGTTAGCCCAGGTGAAGTAGATGGTGTAACAGACGGAATGGCTCTTGCTGCGACTGTTGAAATGCAGTCTCAAGTTGCTGGTTTTGCAAAAACAGCAGGTTTAGGACAAGCTACGATTGTTGTGACTAACAGCGATGTGATCCAAAGCTGTAACTAATGTTTACTATTTAGTACGCAATATCTTAAGAAACCCAGCAATTAGCTGGGTTTTTTATTGTCTACTTGTCGGTTATTACTGTTAAAATACCGCAAGATTGTCATCCCTGTATGGAGCGAGTTTTGGAATTTTTATATGAATACGGCCTGTTTTTAGCAAAAGCGGTAACCATTGTTGTCGCTATTTTAGCGGTAGTAATATTTGTGCTGGCAGCAAGCATGAAAAACAAATCTGATAAAGGTGAGCTAAGACTGACTGATATTTCAGATGAGCTAATGCAATTAAAGCATCAGTTGAAAGAAGAGTTACTGCCTAAAAAACAATTTAAAGCCTATGAAAAGCAAGTAAAAGCAGCCGAAAAAGCGGCTGAGAAACAAAACTTAACCAAAGGCAAAGTATTCGTTATTGATTTTAAAGGCAGTATAGATGCCAATGAAGTCGCGTCATTACGCGAAGAAGTGACCGCTATTATAACCATCGCAGATAAAGATGACCAAGTATTGGTCAATGTTGAAAGTGGTGGCGGTATGGTTCATGGGTATGGCCTAGCGTCAAGTCAGTTAGATCGTTTGCGTCAAGCTAATATCCCATTATCGATTTGCGTGGATAAAGTGGCTGCAAGTGGTGGCTATATGATGGCGTGTGTGGCTAATAAGGTTTACGCCGCACCGTTTGCGATAGTGGGCTCAATTGGGGTGATTGCGCAAATACCAAACTTTAATCGTTTGTTAAAAAATCATGATATTGATTATGAACAGCACACCGCAGGTAACTTTAAACGTACTTTAACCGTTTTTGGTGAAAACACTGATGAAGGCAGAGCTAAGTTCCAACAGGAATTAGAAGAAACTCACGTGCTTTTTAAAGAGTTTGTCGGCCGTTATCGTCCTAATATGGACATTGCTAAAGTTGCCACTGGCGAACATTGGTATGGCCAGCAAGCAATTGACTTAGGGCTTATCGATGCGGTTTCTACCAGCGATGATGTAATTTTAGACTTGGTTAACACCCATCAAGTGATTAAAATTCAATATCAAATGAAGAAAAAGCTAGCGGATAAAATTGCTCATGGCGTTTCACTATCAGTGACAACTATGATGAATCGTTTTGCGGAGCGTAATCAATCGGTGTAGTACAGCAACATTACCACAACGCAATTGATTAAAGACAAAAACGACAGCCTAGGCTGTCGTTTTTTATACTGTAAAGCTTATGAGTGACTAAGCTTTGTAACTGATGTGTTGATGGAAACGTAAAATGACATCGGCGTGTTCTTTATCAATATCGAACTCATTGGTAAATACACGTATAGCTTCTTCAACTTGATTCATAAAACGACCATAGCCTTCGTCTGTTTCATCGCTTTTACCTGCGACAATCACAAATCGGAAAACGTCTACAAGCTTGTTCGCATCCCAGTGGCAAATCGGCTCTGGTGATTCTGCATGAGGATCAAACCCAACCATCTGAAATTCGTTAGTACTGGTTAATTGCTCATACTTACTGTTACGTACAAGTGGTATTTTGCCGTTGGCAACCACCGCAACACGATTAAGCTGTTTGCTTTTAGTCGCTTCGATAAACTTGTCACATACCTTTTGATAAACACTGGTAAAGTCGGTGGTATCATTTGCGAGTAACTGCTTTTTGATACGGCGGTCAACTGGAATGTTTATGGTGACATAATTGAGCGTGCTGACATTTTCTGGTAGCTCGCAATGACGTCGTTGATAGCGACTATCAACAGCGCGTAATTTATAACCGTAGGTTTCTTTTAGTCCTTTTGCTTTAGCAAAGAAATCATAAGAAATATGCTGGTGGTCACGGACTTTAATTGGCACATTTTTAACGGGTAATAATGGTTTTAGTTCAGCTATAAATTTTTGCACATGAGAGTGAAACTCAGCCGAATTACTGCGAAGGTCATTACCAGTGGCTAAAAATACAATTCTAAGTTTTCTAGCTCTAAAGCCTGCAACGCTGTGTAAACGGTTAGCCTCATGGTGGGCTGGGTTATAGAAAAAACGTAATTGCTCATCTGTGGTTAAGCAATAAGCTTCACTGTGGAAGCGTACCATAGGCAATTTATCGGTAGTGACAACGTGCACGTTGTACAATTCTTGCTTTTCGGCTAGTTGATAGACGAGTTTGCTAAATTCATCGTAACAAGTTTCTAAATCACTGTATGCATTAAGATATTCATCAGTTAACGGAAAACCAATGGTAATGTATTGATTTTTACGTGTTGCTGTTGGCAAGTATACTTTTTTTTGACGACTGACGGACATATTATTTCCTTATTGCCTTAGTTGTTGTCTAAAGTTTATCGTTATATGTTTATGCTTATTTAATGCGCTTGCTGAGTGTCCATTTTAAACATTGATGCTTAAATTAAAATGACTTTCGATCACTTTATTAAAATGTTTTTAACATGTCGAACAAAACTTGTTCAAATTTAAGTGTTTACTCGGATAAAACTTGTGTGATCCAAGGTAACATTAACTGCGTAATAGTGTCTTGAGCTTGTTCATTCGGATGAATGCCATCGCGCTGCATAAGCGTTTTGTCGGTGGCAATATCTTGCATGAAAAAAGGGATTAACTTAATAGTATATTGTTCGGCTAACTGATGATAAATCTGAGTAAAAGATTTGGCATACCTCGGGCCGTAATTCGGTGGTACCATAATCTCAGTTAATAACACCTTCGCGCCTTGTTGCTGCGATAGGGTAATGATTTTTGTAAGATTTGATTTCAGTTTATTAGGTGGAAAACCTCTCAACCCATCATTACCACCTAGCTCAATGACAATCAGGTCTGGCTGGCTTGAAGCCAGTAAACTCGGGAGTCTACGTAATCCTCCCGCCGTTGTTTCACCACTAACAGAACCATTAATTATCTGATGCTGAGGCAACTGGTTACGTAATAATTGTACCCATCCCTGATCTTCTGGCATGCCATAGCCTGCACTTAAGCTATCACCTAATATCAAAATCGTGGCAGCATAGGTCGGTACACTCATAACTATCAGTATAAACACGCTGGTAAGCACGCGTTTAAGTGACGAATATAAGAAGGATTGTATGTCTAATAATATCGATCGAAATACCAGTGCCATTACTGTAACTAACCTCAATAAAACTGTCGTGACCCAAGAGGGAGAGTTGACTATCCTCAACGGCATTAATATAGAAGTCAAGCAAGGAGACAGTATCGCCATTTTGGGACCATCAGGTTCAGGTAAGTCGACACTATTGGGTTTACTTGCAGCATTAGATACACCTACCTCTGGTGAGATAGTGTTGGATGGGGTGGCCTTATCCGGATTAAATGAAGAGCAAAAAGCAGCGCTTCGTAAGCAAAAAGTCAGTTTTATCTTTCAGTCATTTATGCTGGTTGATACCTTAACAGCGCTTGAAAACGTTATGCTACCCGCAGAGCTTGCAGGGGTGAAAGATGCCAAGCAGAAAGCCCAAACCATGCTCAATCGCGTTGGTTTATCTCATCGATTAAATCATTTGCCTAAACAGTTATCGGGTGGTGAACAGCAACGTGTGGCTATTGCCAGAGCTTTTATTTGTGAACCCAAAGTGCTGTTTGCAGATGAACCAACAGGCAACTTAGACAGTGTGAATGGTGATAAAATTGCTGATATGTTGTTTGAGTTAAACCAAGAAAGTGACACCACGTTGGTGTTAGTGACGCATGATTTACATTTAGCAAAACGTTGCGCACGCCAATTAGTGATGGAAAATGGCCATTTGTCAGAACCATACGCAGATAATCTTAAGGCTGCCCATGTGAGCGCGGAACCTGTTGCGGAGGTTAATTAATGGAGTGGCAAATTGCGTGGAGATTGTTTAAACGTGAACTCGCTCAAGGACAATTAATTCTTATCGTGTTGGCTATTACGTTAGCGGTGTTATCCGTGACCGGGCTCGCGCGGGTTAGTGAGCGTTTACAAGTAGCCATTAATGGCGAAGCCTCTAACTTTATTGCCGCCGACCGTATTATCGACTCACCGGTTGAACTTGATGCACAAGTCCTTACAGTTGCCAATGAGTTAGGCCTTGCCCACGTCACTAACATGCAATTTAACTCGATGGTGTATTCGGGCGATAAATTTCAATTAGTGACCGTTAAAGCGGTAGGTGATGGCTATCCGTTAAAAGGCGATATAGAACTGAGTAACGGTGTCACTCGAGCATTACCAAGCAAGGGGCAAGCATGGTTTGAAAATCGTTTAGGTGGTTTGCTTGGCTACCCAAAAAGCATTGAATTGGGCAATAGTGAGTTATCGCTAACCGAAGAGATTAGTCGTTTACCGGATGCAGGGTTTAATCCGTTTGCGTCCTCACCAGTATTACTCATACGTTTAGATGATGTGGCGGCGACAGGTATTATTCAACCTGGTAGTCGGGTGACGTATTTATACCAATTTACTGGCGATGCAGAGCAGCTAACGGCCTTTGAACTGCAAGCTAAACCTTTGCTCAATAACAGCCAGCGTTGGGTAGATGTGCAATCGGGAGATTCCCCGATAGCTTCAGCTGTGCAACGTGCGGAGCGCTTTTTGCTGCTAGCCAGTTTACTCGGTATTGCATTAGCGTGCGCCGCGATTGGTATTGCAGCGCAGCGTTACTGTCAACGCCACTATGATGTTGTGGCCATGCTGAAAACCTTTGGCGCTTCAGGCAAGCAAATTCGGGTGTTATTCGGACTGCATTTGTCGTTAGTGACCTTATTGGGTATTGCACTGGGTTTACTGGGCGGGTTATTGCTCGACATTGGCATTACGGCATTTTTACCACCAGAGATAGCCGCTTATTCTCCACCGTATTTACGGCCTATTTTATTAGGTGTAAGCACGGGGCTAATCAGTGCATTTATGTTTTCTGCTTATCCGTTAATGCGGCTGTTAGCCATTCCGCCGTTAAGAGTATTGCAGCGCCAATTAGAAGGCCTGCAGCTGGGCATGTGGCTCCATTTACTATTAAGCTTGGCCGCAATGGCCTTGTTGGGGTATTTGTATTCAAGAAGTTTAGCATTGACGATGACAGTGGTACTTGCGGTGCTGTTGTTAGGTTTTTTACTCAGTGTGCTGGGCTTTGTGATGATCCGTTTCGGTCATGGCATTGGCATGAAAACCACCAATCCTTTCCAACTAGCATTAGCTGGGCTTCGCCGTCGTGCTCGTCAAAATGCTGTGCAATTGGTTGGATTTAGCAGTGCATTGGTATTATTGCTCACCATCTTGGCCTTGCGTCAAGATTTACTTAATGAATGGCAAAAGCAGTTACCTGAAAATGCACCTAACTACTTTCTAGTGAATATAGCCCCTGAGGATGCTAAGCCATTAAATGACTTTTTAAGCCTAAATCATATTAACGCTACCGATATTTATCCTGTGGTGCGTGGTCGACTCACTCATATTAACGACGAGGAGTTGATTTCGGGCAAACAAGCTGAAAGCGGAGCTGAAGGGCGAGTGGGGATTTCTCGCGAACTAAACTTAACCTATCGAGATACTTTACCGCCAAATAATAAGCTGCTTGAGGGCAAGTTTAATCAAGCTGCGGATGATGTTTCGGTTGAGTCCGGTGTCGCAGATAGACTAGGCGTTATACTTGGCGACAAGCTCACTTATAGCATCGATAATCAATCCTTTTCGGTGAAAGTTGCCAGTATTAGACAGGTTCAGTGGGAAACCCTACAACCTAACTTTTTCATGATTTTTACCCCTGAAGCGTTGGCGCCATTTGCCTATACCTCGATGGCCAGTTTTCACCTTAATGATGCGCAATTAGCGGCGGATGGTAGCTTGCTGAGCGCCAATCAAGTGGTATTGCAACTGATCCAACAATTTCCAACGATATCGATTATTGATGTTGGGGCGATGGTTGAGCAGCTACGGCAAATAATCGATCAAGTGTCATTATCACTATCACTAGTGTTGGCATTAGTGTTGTTGGCCAGTGCCTTGGTGTTGATTGCGCAAACTGAGGCTGGCATGGCGACTCGACAACGAGAACTCGCAGTGTTGCGAACTTTTGGCGCATCCGGTTGGTTACTTCGTGCTTCTACTGGAATTGAGTTTGCTTTGCTTGGTGCAATTGCTGGTTTATTAGCGGTGATTGTGGCTGAGTTTGCTTTATACATGCTAAAAACTCAAGTGTTTGAGTTAGTGGTATACATGCATTGGCCATGGTGGGGCATCACTCCAATCGCAGGCGCGCTAATTGTGGCAATCTTAGGGATTTGGCGTTGTCGTCAGTTACTCAATAAGTCGTGCAGTGACATGTTAAAAGAGGGCTAAAGTACTTACAAATATTAAGGGAGATGCATTGTCATCTCCCTTTTTTATGTTGCCTTTTTACCTTAGTTGATCACTGATGTGATTACTTTTGACGCATTTTATATTGGGTTGGACAATACGCTCTATCAATACCTTCAGGTCGCAATTTAAGGTGCTTGGTTTTACGGCCACTAACACGGGCTCGCCAAGACTTAAAGCTATTGGGTTTGAGTGATGAGCGCATGAGTTTAATCACATTTGATTCGTTTAAGCCATAAAGATGTTCAATAGCTTCAAATGGCGTGCGGTCTTCCCATGCCATTTCAATGATCCTTGAGGTATCGTGCGGTGATAGCATTGAGTTTGATAATGTTTATTGGGTTTGCGCTCTAATACGTTAGTTATCAGCGTTTAGATTAGTGTATTAAGGATTTGTGTTTAAGGCAGATGAATACGTTAAAATATAGAGACAAGTTTTATTGGCCTATATTTTTTTCATTAGTGGATGCTGAACAATTATCTGATCATCCTATTGGCGGACGGTTAAATGCCGGCACCACAGGGTGAGTGCTCATTACCAATGATGAGTGCGGTACATTTTATAGTATTTCCCCCTGCCAAGTCGTGCTATAAAATTTATCAAGCCACCTTAGCTGTCGATTACGAGATTGGACAAGCATTTGTCTAATCACTAAATCGTTTTAAGTTGGCTTGCTGTATAATTAAGCTATATTAAAAAGTGCTCGGTGCCGATCACGATAAATGTAGTGGTTAATGTTGTGATGAAAAGTGTTAGTTCTGAATAATTTATGATTTAGTCCACCAGGATACATAGTTGTAGAGGCAAATATTGTCGATGGAGCATAAAACACCACTCTCATATCATTTTAAAGACAAACATATATGGTTTGACATGACCATGCTTGTAGCATTGTTTGTTGTTGCAGCCTACGTTCCTCTATTAAAAATTGTGCCTTTAGTTGCCTGTCTAGAGTTATTCAGCTTTTTTAGTTTTCACTTACTAGCAAAACGCAGTCGATTCCAGTTACAGGGCTTTCTGGGAGGATTTATTTCCAGTACGGCAGTTTTTTTACAAATATTAAATGATAAAAAATTTGCATCAACAAGTGAACGTGATTTGCTACTGACATTGTTGTTTGCTTTATGTTCTATGTTACTGGAATGTCTATTTATTATCTTTTTTTTGGCAGACCAATTAGCCTTTATTTTTTATATCCCCTTTGTCACGCAATTATTGTTTTTTATTACGGCGATAATATATGTGCAGATGCAATCCAATTTACTTTTTTTAAGTAACCAGTCAGGGCAACCAACAGTTGATATTGAGCTATTAATTGATCATCCGATAAATTGGAAAAATGTTGCTAAGCTATCTATTTTTATCCTCGGACTTGTATATGCCATGCATTTTATCGGCAGTGAACTTGGTTTATCGCGAGGGATCAGTACGTTGCTGGTATCATTTTTTGAAGCTCATGCCATTCTTGTATCGGTGATGAGCGAATGGTCTATGAATCCACAGGATATTGATTTAATAAATTTATTGTTGTTAATTTTACTCGGTAACACCATCAGTAAATCGTACTTGATGTTTAAAGGAAGCAATTTTTCTCACAAATGGATTTTTATTGCAATGATGTTTTTGGGGTTTGCATTAAGTGTCGGTGCTACGTTTTTTTGCTCTTTTTTGCTTGAGTAATGTGTTTGCTATTCTCTCTAATAATACAAACTGCACTTTACGTCTGTGGCATAATACCCCCCACCATTGACTGCATATCTGACGAGACAAAGCATAATATCCGCTTAAGTAGCCAATAATAAATGATTATCCCAAGTTAAGGTTATTTATGCGTCTTGATCGATTTGTTTGTAAAAGTACTGAATTATTAAAGTATGAGGTTATTCAACATATCCATAACGGGGCTGTGCTCGTTAATGGTGTAGTTGTCAGGGATGAAGCTGTTCAAGTTCATGAAAATAATGACATCAGCTTAAACGGTCAAAAGCTTGCTGCTCGAGCGTTTCGTTATATGTTAATCAATAAACCTGCCAATACCCTTTGTTCGAATGTCGATGGTGTCTATCCGTCGCTATTCTCGTTAATTGACGCCGAACGACCATCTGAGTTGCATATTGCCGGACGATTAGATGCCGACACAACCGGATTAGTGCTTATTACCGATGATGGTCGTTGGACATTTGCTATCACGTCTCCGTCTGGGCAATGCCATAAAGTTTACCGGGTTAAATTAGCTAAGCCGATAGCAGCAGATGCCGGAGAGTCTTTTTTACAAGGCATTGCTTTGCAAGGGGAGCAAGAGCTGACATTACCGGCACAGTTGCACATTATCACACCACAAGAAGTATTACTGACCTTAACTGAAGGCAAGTTCCATCAAGTTAAACGCATGTTTGCTGCCGTAGGTAATAAAGTGGTGTCGCTGCATCGAGAAAGTATTGGTGCGGTTAAACTGGATGTAGCAATAGGTGAATGGCGTTATTTAACCGATGTAGAAATTGGTTCATTTAGTCATATACTTTTAAATAAGCTTTAAATTCAGCGCCCCTTAGTATTTGTGTAAAAAGCGCTTTATTGATTATTTTATCATGACCTCACGCATGCGATATTCACCCGTTAATGTCCTTACTTCAGGGTATTTGGCTGAAATTTCATTAGACATTTTTTTATCAGCCTCGCTCCACTTTTTCATGAACGCTTCATACTTCTTTTTGTTAGGCTCTATGTCTGCGCCATTAGCCATAGTAACGACTAATAACATGTTAAAATCACCACTCACTGGTAAATCACTTGCATAGATTTTCCAGTCTTTGATATAACCAAGTTCCTTTTCAATTTTAACCGCTTTAACCCAGCTATTACTCAAACCTGCCAAATATATATCCGCCATATTAGGATCTACTTTAACGGTAGTCATTACCATTATTTCAGTACCGAGATCGTAATCTTGGTAAATCTCCAATCTATCTTTGGCAAATAATGCGGAGCTAAATACAACGCAAGCTAATGTAATTAATAATTTTTTCATTTTATTATCCTTTTTAATAATTAATTATTTTGTTCGTTTTTTGTACAATTTAATCATAGTAAGGAATCAGGTAGAGTCAAGTCACTCTACAATGCGGCATGTTAACCTGGCCGTTTTACGGGAGTGTGTGAGGATGGCAAAAAGTAAATCGTATTAACCACGGGTTTGAGCTGGAATGACACCTTTCTGGTTATATTGTCCTTTTAGCTAACGTTAGTGGGTAAGGTTATTAAAAATACATAAAACAATAACTTTTTGTTATCATTGTGCCATTATCGGCGGTGACGTTAGTGTCCGCATAATCGATGTCGTATAAGAGATGTTCATTGTCGATGCAATGAAGTGTTCAGTGCATAATAGAGGCGCAGCATGTTAAATCAACAATGGTTAACCACATTTATTAAACTTGTCGAAGTAGGGCATTTTACTCACACGGCAGAGCAGCTTTTTATGACGCAACCTGGCGTGAGTCAACACATTAAAAAGCTTGAGCTGCAAGTGGGCGTTGATTTACTGATTCGAATAGGAAAAAGCTTTGAGCTAACTGAAGCTGGAATTGTGTTATATCAACAAGCATTAGTTTGGCAGCAGCAACAGCAACAAGTTTTGTCGCAATTAGCGGTTGATGATGAGCATGTAGGCGTTTGTCGTTTAGCGTGTTCGGGATCGATGGCGTTGCTTTTATATCCTCACCTTATTGACTATCAGTTGCCATATAGTCAATTACAAATCCATCTGGAAGCGGCGCCTAATAAACGCATTATTGATAGTGTTATGGCCAATACCGTTGATGTGGGCATCATTACGCAGCCGATTAACATGGATGAGCTGGTGGTGACCCCATTAGCTGCACAGTCTCTGTGTCTGGTGTTACCGCAGTCGTACCCACATCAATCGGTTACATTTGAACAACTCATGGAACTTGGAATGGTGAGCCATCCAGATGCGATGCATTATTGGTCGCAAATAGTCGGCCAGTATTTTATTGAAAAACAGGTGTTAGCGTTGCAGGTGCCTATTCGCAGTTACGTTAACCAATTGAACCAAATTCTTGTTCCCGTGGCTAAAGGGCTGGCATTTGCTGTGCTACCACAATTTGCAGTTGATAATTTTGCCCAACAACAGCATATCCGCATAGCATCTTTTGCCACCGAGCAAGCCAACAATGTGGTGGTCAGTGAGCCCTTGTTTATCATTTACAAAAAACATCGGCCACTTGCACGTCGTTATGGACCGATAATCAATAAAATTAAACAGTTGGTGAAGTGATGCCCGTTAGCCCGGTGAATTTTCTCGGTGGTTTAGTGCTCTGAGTTAGCTCGCTGAGTTAGCTCTTAGAATTAATAATGTGTTGTAATGCACTGTTGATATCAGTGTATTGAAACTCAAAGCCAGCCGCTAAAGTCCTTGTGGGTAGTACAAATTGGCCGGTAGTGAGCAACTCTGACATTTCACCCATTGCCAGTCTTAGCGCTAATGGTGGCGTGGTTATTTTTGCCGGACGATTTAACGCACTGCCTAATGCTTTAGCAAATGTTGCATTGCTAACAGGCTGAGGTGCAGTAGCATTGTAAATACCTTGTAAGTTGGTGTTGCTCAGCAAATAGTTAATCAGTCCAATTAAATCATCAACATGGATCCAACTCATACCTTGTTCGCCACTGCCTATTGGGCCGCCTAAACCAAGCTTGAACGGAGGTAGCATTTTTGCTAATGCGCCGCCATTCTTCCCGAGCACAATACCTATTCGAGTAATACACACTCGGGTCTGTTGTGACTGGGCTTGAAGTGCGAGGTCTTCCCATTTCTGGCATATATCATGGCTAAATTCAGTATGAAATCCACTTGTCTCATCGACTGGACTCTGGTCTTGTCGACCATAGTAACCCACCGCTGAGGCGCTAATAAACGTATGTGGCGGCGTAGTACTTTTACTAATAAGCTGAGTTAATTCCGTGGTGATGTCCCAACGGCTGTCGCATATTAGTTTTTTTTGTTTGTTGCTCCAACGTTTACTGACTATCGGTTCGCCTGCAAGGTTAATTACGGCATCTATGTCGTTAAGGTGTGGTTTATCAGTAAGGGTTTGCCAGTATTGATGGTGACTGCCAAGATTATTTTTTGCGTTATTAATATTTCGCGTCAATATGATCAGTTGGTGTTCGCTAAGCGATTTAACTAAGCGTTTGCCAACAAACCCCGTTGCACCAGTGATTAATATTCTCATCTAAACTCCCTTCTACTCAGTAGAACAATATACGATGGTAACCTTAAGAAATGATCACAAATTCTGCACGCAACATACTTGTTATTACGGCTTTTGATAGCATAATTCCATCGACACAGAGTCTGCAAAGCGAAGTGCATGGGGTTTATCAATTTCGACACTGGCAAATTCAACCCAATCATGTTCACTGGCAATGGCGAGAGTTTGATTGGTTAGGTTTTCGAGTAATGAAAAACGATTATTTTCAATCAAAGCAATGATATTTTTAGTAATGGTGCGATAATTCAACGCATCAGTGACATTGTTGCTGTTTCGCGCTTTGTCGGCACAATAATGGATCACCACATTGACGATGACATCTTGTTGGTTATTGATTTCATCTTCTTTAATGCCGATATAGGTGCGTAAACGTAAGTTTTTAATGCGTATAATAGCGGTTTCTGGTTTCATATTGAGTGAGTGGATCCCTAAAAGTTGTTGTAAGCCAATATTGTCATCAACTTATATGTGAATCGACAAAAATATTTAACTTAGTTTGCAATATGTTACTGAGTTTAGCTTAGCATACAGAATCATTTTAATAAGCAATAATAAGGATTTTTAGTTCTATGAAAGGATTACAACAATCGCCTATGGCTGTCCGTAGTTTTGTGGTGATGGCCTGTGTGGTGATCATTCTAGCGGGAATCAAAACGGCCAGCCCAATTGTGGTGCCTTTTGTATTATCTGCATTTTTAGCGGTAATTTGCAATCCAGCCATTGTATTGATGACGCGCTATCGTATTCCTAAATGGTTATCGATCATCTTATTGATGGGATTTATTGTGTTAATGGGCTTGTGGCTGGCCAGTTTAGTGGGTAGTTCGGTAACTGAGTTTTCCAAAGAAATGCCCAAGTATCGGGAGCAATTGATTGAACAATTTGCGTGGATCCTTGAAAAACTGCAAGATTTTAATATCCAGATTTCTCAACAAAAAGTACTCGATTATTTTGACCCCGGCATGGCGTTATCCATGACCACCAATATGTTGTCTGGTGTTGGCAATGTGATGGCTAATTTATTCCTGATTATTTTGACTATCGTATTTATGTTATTTGAGGCGCAATCAATGCCTAGAAAGTTTCATTTAGCCCTCGATGCTCCAGATAAGCGTTTACAGCAAATCGATAAATTCTTGCAGTCGGTTAATCAATATATGGTGATTAAAACCCTTGTCAGTTTAGCGACAGCAGTGGTTGTTGGTATCGGTTTGACAATCATTGGCGTTGACTATGCTTTGTTATGGGCAGTCATCGCTTTTCTGTTTAATTATATTCCTAATATTGGTTCTATTATTGCCGCTATTCCGGCTGTGTTATTGGCTTTTATCCAAATGGGCCCAGGGGCTGCAGGTATTACCGGTTTATTGTATGTGGGTACCAATATGGTGATGGGTAATATGGTTGAACCGCGTTTTATGGGCCGAGGTTTAGGCTTGTCTACCTTAGTGGTTTTTTTATCATTGATTTTTTGGGGTTGGCTGCTTGGCTCTGTCGGCATGTTGCTGTCGGTACCCTTAACCATGATTGTTAAAATTGGTCTTGAATCGAGCGACTCGGGCAATTGGCTGGCAATTTTATTGTCGGATGATAATGATGACTCACCCAATGAATCTGCCAATAATGTTAAAGCAGAAGCCGAAATTGCAGCTGAAGATTGCCACAGAGACGACGATGACGAACAGGTTAATAATGACGTTAATAGTGGAGTCAGTAGCGACGTAGATAATGATCATAGCGTGGGCAGTGACACTAAAGCTAAGTCATCAACCACAAATGCATAACCCTATTGATTGTATTTAGTTTATTGAGTTAAGAGAGTGTATGAAAGGTTTTTTACAAATAGTTCCAAATTTGACGTTCGGTGATGATGTTTGCCGTTTATTTCATGGCCGCGGCGGCTTATTCGCTGGCGATGAACACCTGTGTTTAGATTGGTATAAACCAGTATTATTGCTCACCAGTTTTAAGATGCTTGAAACCGAGCAACTCAATGAATTAGTGATTGCAGTAAAGGTACTTTGGCAGCAACAACGACCAACTGAAACACTTAATTTGGTTTACCAATACCGTCAAGGTGGCCAAACATTCAGTGAGTTATTGCATGGTGAAGTACCAGAACAGCATATTGTGATCGAAAATGGTGCGCGCTTTTTAGTCCATTTATTACGCGGACAAAACCACGGTTTATTTTTAGATATGGCCAACGGCCGAGCATGGGTGAAACAACACGCAAAACATAAAAAGGTACTTAATTTATTTGCTTATACTTGCGGCTTTTCGGTAGTGGCTTTGCAAGGCGGCGCAGATGAAGTGGTCAACATGGACATGAGTAAAGGTGCGTTAAGCATTGGTAAGCAAAACCATGTATTAAATGACTTACCCGCAGGAGCGCGTTATTTAGGCCACGATATTTTTAAATCATGGGGTAAATTAACCAAGCTTGGACCGTATGATTTGATTGTGGCCGATCCACCGAGTAATCAACGTGGCAGTTTTGTGGCCACTAAAGATTATGAGCGCTTATTGAAACGTCTGCCTGACTTACTTGCACCACAAGGTGAAGTGTTGCTGTGCTTAAATGCCCCAGAGCTTGGTTGTGATTTTTTGATGCAACAAGTGGCTAATACTGCGCCACAATTAACTTATGTTGAGCGAATTGCTAATCCGTCCGTTTTTGCCGATATAGATGAACAGAAATCATTAAAAGTATTACGTTACTGCATGAGCTAATTTATTAACGCGTTACAAATAAACCGACAGTCATGTGACTGTCGGTTTTTTTATGCCTGTAAAAAATGCCAAGACATACCTCACGATTAACCCCTTAATGACATCTTCGCCGCGCAAGTTGTTTTTAGTGGCTTATACTTAATGCTAACCAAGGAAATACCTGTTCAAATAATCGTTAAATAATCCTTCTTTTAATCGGTATTTATGACCGATAACCCTGATCTAGCTAATGATTTATTAAAATTGATGATCTAGATCATATTAACCTTGTTTTACCAATTTGTGAGTATATAGATTGTTACTGCATTAACGATAAAATTCACCGAGTCGTAATAAAGAAGCAATAAAGCGATGATGATTTATTGTTTTTATCCCCACTCTTGGAGGGTCCATGAGTAATGAAACCGAAAGCAAAAAGGGTTTAGAGCTAAAGATTTTTATTTTTTTGACCGTCTTTCTAGCCCCAATTTTATCTGTATTACTGGTTAGCGCACTAGGTTTTACTATCTGGTTTAGCCAAATTTTAACTGGGCCTCCAGGCGCGGGCTAATCCTAAAAATAATAAACAATGTGAGAACGATGTATGAGCAATGAACTTCACGTAACCAGCCTAATTGTCCAAGTACACCCTGAGCAAATGGCTGAAGTAAGACAAAAAATTATGGCCATCAAAAATGCTGAGTTGTCAGCTAATAATGACGTTAAGTTAGTTGTTGTCGTTGAAGGTCCGAGCCAACGATCGTTGATGGATGATATATCAACTATTAATGCCATTCCGGGTGTGTTGACTGCCACCATGGTGTATCACCAAAGTGAAGAGCTTGAAGAGGGTGAAGTATGAAAATGAATAGACGCGATTTTATGAAGGCCAATGCCGCTATCGCAGCGGCAAGTGTTGCAGGATTAGCACTACCTACAAGTGCAAGCAACCTGATCACTAGCTCAGAACAAACCAAATTAGAATGGAACAAAGCACCTTGTCGTTTTTGCGGAACAGGTTGTTCAGTGATGGTAGCCACCCGTGACGGTAAAGTTGTTGCGACTCATGGTGATGCCAACAGCGAAGTTAACCGTGGCTTAAACTGTATTAAAGGCTATTTCCTTTCTAAAATTATGTACGGTCGTGATCGTCTGCAAACGCCAATGTTGCGTATGACTGATGGCAAATATGACAAGCATGGCGAATTCACTCCTATTACATGGGAAAAAGCGTTCGACACTATGGCCGAGCGTTGGAAAGCGACCATTAAAGCCAAAGGTCCAACAGCCGTCGGTATGTTTGGTTCTGGTCAGTGGACCGTATGGGAAGGTTATGCAGCGGTTAAGTTAATGAAAGCTGGCTTTGGTTCAAATAACATCGATCCAAACGCTCGTCATTGTATGGCATCTGCGGTAGGTGGCTTTATGCGTACCTTCGGCATTGATGAGCCAATGGGTTGTTATGACGATATGGAAGCGGCTGACGCGTTTGTGCTTTGGGGCTCAAACATGGCAGAAATGCACCCTATTTTATGGACTCGTGTAACCGATCGCCGTTTAAGCGCGCCACACGTTAAAGTCGCCGTGTTGTCTACCTTTGAACATCGTTCATTCGACCTTGCTGATTTGCCCATTGTATTCACGCCACAAACCGATTTAGCAATGCTTAACTTTATTGCCAATTACATTATCCAAAATGGCAAAGTGAATAAAGATTTCATCAAAAAGCATGTTAATTTCCGCAAGGGAACCACAGACATTGGCTATGGTTTACGTCCAACGCATCCATTAGAAATGAAAGCCAAAAACGTTGCCACTGCAGGTGACTCTACCCCGATTGATTTTGACGAATTTGCTAAATTTGTGGCTGACTATGATGTTGAATCTGTCAGTAAGTTGTCTGGTGTACCAGAACATAAGCTTATTGAGTTGGCAGAGCTTTATGCAGATCCAGATCGTAAAGTGACTTCATTCTGGACCATGGGCTTTAACCAACATACTCGTGGTGTGTGGTGTAATAATCTGATTTATAACATTCACTTGTTAGTCGGTAAAATCTCTACTCCAGGTAACAGCCCATTCTCATTAACGGGTCAACCGTCTGCTTGTGGTACAGCACGTGAAGTGGGTACATTCTCACATCGTTTACCTGCGGACATGGTAGTGACTAACCCTGAACACAGAAAGCGCGCCGAAGAGATTTGGCATATTCCGAGTGGTATTATTCCACCAAAACCTGGTTACCATGCAGTAGAGCAAAACCGTCGCTTAAAAGATGGCGATTTAAATTGTTACTGGGTACAAGTGAACAACAATATCCAAGCAGGCGCCAATATTAACGAAGAAGGTTTACCGGGCTACCGTAATCCTGAAAACTTCATCGTAGTGTCTGATGCATATCCAACTGTTACCACCCAAGCAGCCGATTTAATTTTACCAACAGCAATGTGGGTCGAAAAAGAAGGTGCCTACGGTAATGCTGAACGTCGTACTCAATTTTGGCATCAAATGGTTAAAGCACCAGGAGAGTCACAGTCTGATTTATGGCAGTTAATGGAATTCTCTAAGCGTTTCACTACTGACGAAGTTTGGCCTGCAGAAGTGTTAGCTGCTAACCCTTCGTTTAAAGGTAAAACCTTATATGAAGTGCTTTATCTCAATGGCAATGTTGATAAATTTCCATTGGCAGATGCTGATCAAAAATACTTAAATGATGAAGCTAAGCATTTTGGTTTTTACGTTCAAAAAGGTTTATTTGAAGAATATGCCACCTTTGGACGTGGTCATGGTCATGATTTAGCTGACTTTGATGTATACCACAAAGAGCACGGTTTACGTTGGCCGGTGGTTAATGGCAAAGAAACCAAATGGCGTTTCCGTGAAGGGTCAGACCCATACGTTAAAGCGGGTACAGAATTTGAGTTTTACGGTAAGCCAGATGGCCGTGCAGTTATTTTCGCATTGCCTTACGAGCCTGCTGCAGAGTCACCAGATGAAGAGTTCGATATTTGGCTATCAACGGGTCGTGTGCTTGAACATTGGCATTCTGGTTCAATGACACAACGTGTACCTGAACTTTATAAAGCCTTCCCTGATGCAGTGTGTTTTATGCATCCTGAAGATGCTAAAAAGCGCGGTTTACGTCGTGGTGATGAAATTAGAATTGTTTCTCGTCGTGGTGAAATTAAAACCCGTGTTGAAACGCGAGGACGTAATAAGCCGCCTGTTGGCTTAGTGTTTGTGCCTTGGTTTGATGCCAGCCAGCTCATTAATAAAGTGACGTTAGATGCGACAGATCCTTTGTCAAAACAAACTGACTATAAAAAATGTGCTGTAAAGATTGTTAAGGCTTAAGGAGACAGACCATGAAAACAGGTAAATTATTATCGATTATCGCGTTATTAGGTTTCTCTGTAAGTGTAATGGCTACCAGCATACCTGAAGACAAAAT
This sequence comes from Shewanella sp. AC91-MNA-CIBAN-0169, assembly GCF_040310165.1. Taxonomy (NCBI): domain Bacteria; kingdom Pseudomonadati; phylum Pseudomonadota; class Gammaproteobacteria; order Alteromonadales; family Shewanellaceae; genus Shewanella; species Shewanella sp. AC91-MNA-CIBAN-0169. The sequence continues at coordinate 44,663 of NZ_JBEOPM010000012.1, read as the reverse complement.
CGACACATTACGTTTAGCGCCAATTAATGTAGAACCGACACCGCCTGCGATGCAAGCGGTGATCAATACCGATGTTAAGCAGGTACGTAATTACCCTATGCAGCCACCGGTGATCCCGCACAAGATTGATGGTTATCAAATCGATCTTAAAGTGAACAAGTGTATCCAGTGTCATGCCCGTACTAGTACTGGTCATTCACAGGCTCCAATGGTGAGCGTGACTCACTATATGGACCGTGATAATAATTTCTTGGCTGATTTATCACCACGTCGTTATTTTTGTACTCAGTGCCATGCACCGCAGTTAGATGCCAAGTTATTAGTTGAAAATGACTTTGTCGATATTGATCACTTAATGAAGGCGAAAGCCCCAGTTAAGCACTAGGAGTCACTATGATTGCAAAATTGTTTGAGCAACTAAAAATAGTGTGGAAAGTGCTGTGTCGTCCGAGTGTCCATTACAGTCTTGGCTTCTTAACCATTGGTGGATTTATCGCTGGGGTGATTTTCTGGGGCGGATTTAACACCGCCTTGGAACTGACTAACCGCGAGCAATTCTGTATTGGTTGCCATGAAATGGAAAACAATGTTTATCAGGAACTGCAAACGACTATTCACTTCACTAACCGAAGTGGTGTGCGTGCAACCTGTCCTGATTGTCATGTGCCACATAACTGGACCGATAAAATTGCTCGTAAAATGCAAGCTTCTAAGGAAGTGTGGGGCAAAATATTCGGTACTATTAGCACGCGAGAAAAGTTTGAAGGTAAACGTCGCGAGCTGGCGGAACATGAATGGGAACGCCTTAAAGCCAACGATTCGTTAGAGTGCCGTAACTGTCATAACTTCGACTATATGGATTTCACTCGTCAGTCTAAGCGTGCATCACAAATGCATTCAACATCACTGGCTAGCGGCGAAAAAACCTGTATCGATTGTCATAAAGGTATTGCACACCAATTACCTGATATGGCGGGTGTAGAAGGGTTCTAAACCGGTTAATATTGTAAGCGTATAGAAAAGGCCAGCAAATTTGCTGGCCTTTTGTTTTATGCATTTCGAACTAAAGTTGTTTATGTTAAATCAACCTGTTGTCCAATCACATCAATTAAATATTCAGTGAAATCATGGCCATGGTTTTGCAACATTTTCGGAAACATTGAAATAGGCGTTAACCCAGGGAAGGTATTGATTTCATTCAAGAGGATTTGATTATCATCAGTTAAAAAGAAATCAATGCGCGACAAGTGACGTAATTTCATCCCTTTAAAGGCTTTTATTGCGTAATCCCGGATCAGCTGACTGATCTCAGGGCTGAGGTTATCAGCAACAACGTCGGTACGGGCCTTACTATTTTTAGCGTACTTTTCATCAAATGAATAAAAGGTATTGCTGTCGCAAATAATTTCGCCCGGTAAGGTAGCTACCACTTCACCTTGGTATTGGTATACGGCGACTTCTAATTCACGCGCATGGATGGTTTGCTCAACAACCACATATGGAGCATAACTAAACGCATCTTTAAGTACGTTAGCGATATTGGCTTTAACATCGACTTTATAGCATCCCACAGACGATCCTTGTGATGCCGCTTTTACAAAAACAGATCCCCAATGATCAAATGCCGTTTCAGTTTGCTTGATTGCATCATCATCTAGTTGGTGCAAAAAGATGTAAGGCGTGTTTGGTACGCCTAAAGCTGAAAACCACATTTTAGCGGTGATTTTATTAAAGCTATTGCTTGAGGCTTCAGATTCACAACCAAAGTAGGGCAGTTGGATTAAGTTAAAGTACGATTGAATATCACCGGTTTCACCCGGAAATCCATGAATACACGGGATCACATAATCAACTGACCATGCTGGCGTATTGTTATCTTCAAAACGAATTTCACGGCGATTAGTCAGGTCGCATAATTTACCGTCTTCAGTGTGATAATGACCGTGTTTATCGAGTACTAACTTAAGTACCGAAAATTTATCTGACTTTGCCAGTGATGACTCAAAAAAACGTGCAGACATTAACGAAATATCGTGTTCTGCACCGCCACCGCCGCACAATAACAGCAGATTAATCTTTGGCATGGTTGCTCCTGAAAGACCCAAAAAATGGGCTAGATTTGAATTAGATTAGCCCTAAAAAAGTAATGCTTATGATAAAGACCCACAGCCATACAGTGCAAGTAAGAGTTAATAATATTTCAGCTATTTATGTCTATTTCCGACGTTAATGCGATTAAATAACCTCAACGAGATAATAAACAGCTATCACATCTCCATTACCTCACGAAGCGATTGTATTAATTGGCAATGTCATAAGCGTTAGTGGCATCCGTCTTGGTTAGTCACATCCGTTCTAAGTGGCCATAATATGCTGGGTGGCGTCATACACTGTCGTTTTGTTGTCGACAATCTCAGCGTTATCTTTGCTGCATCAGCCGTAAAAAAGAAAAACCTCTTTTTATTTTCATAAAAAAGAGGTTTTTAATCAATCAATATAATGTCTGCTATCGTGGTCAACTACATTGATTATATTGATGTACTAACAAACGTATGACAGTAGAATACTTAAGCTTATTGCTTCAATCTTAGTCTCTGCGGTGTAATATTTTAATCTTACCTAGAAGCGATAAGTTAAGTTCACCGAACCATTCACAGGCGCGCCGTAATAACCGATAGTGGCCAAGCTGTTAATGTATTTTTCATCGGTGAGGTTATTAATGTTAGCTCTCAGATTTAGGTCTTCAGAAATATTCCAACTTGCGAAAGCGTTAACGACTAAATAGGCATCTTGTTCTACATTAGAATCAACATTTTTGGTTTCAGATTGCCATCTGCCGCCCAATCCAACGCTTACTTCTGGCAATTGTGGGATGGTATAATCCATCGAAAAGTTAACAACGTTTCGGGCTGCCCATTCATTTGCCTCAGCGCCATCTTCATCTTCTACATCTAGCAGCGTATAAGCTAATACGGCATTGAGATTGTCTGTTATGTGTCCAGTGACTTCGACTTCAAAGCCTTTCGATTCGACATTGGCACCTTTATAATAGTAATTTCCGTTGGCATTAAGGCCGGCGTAGCTAGCGAGGTTATTTTGCTCAGCACTAAATAGTGCAAAGGTAGCCATTAAATCATTATCAAGCCATAGGGTTTTAAGCCCAAGTTCGTAATTGACGCCTTTAGTGGGGTCTAAAAAATACCCATCGTAATCATACTGCTCTTGCGGTTGGTAAATGTCTGAATAACTGAAGTAAGTGTTGATATCCTCTGTGATGCTGTAAACCACACCAGCATAAGGGCTAAACTCGCTTTCGTCGTTGTCGATATCAACGCCGCTATTAATACCTTCGCGGGTATATTTAATCGCATTAAAGCCTGCAACTACGAATAGGCTGTCATTAATATTGAACTTAGTCGAACCATAGGCGCGAAGTAAGCTTACATCGATGTCAGAGTACTCCACTTTATCGCCCCATTCAGGCTCAGGGATCGCATTGAGATCGTAAGGGAAGGCTGGGGTTGGGCCATATGCAGGAGTCGCTGCAAAATCAAATGGGTGTTGGTACATGTATTTTTTACTTTGAGAACCGCTTAACCCTAAGGTCAGTTCGTGATCTTGACCAAATAAGCCATAATGACCAATTGTGGTGATGTCCAAAATATCGGCTGAAAACTCAGTGTCGTAACGACCAGGCCAACCATTTAATCCTAAGCCTGTGTCCTTATCAATGGTTCCAGAAGCATAAAATAACTTACTTTCATCTTCTAATCCTTGATGATTATAGGCAACTTTAAGGTCCCAATCGTTAGGCATTATGTAAGTATACTCAACAAATGCGGTTGTATTGATGGTGTCCCACATAGTCCACTCTTGTGTGGTGCTAGCGCTGGTATCCCATTCAGCTTGGGTGCCGTCAGTATAGTTAAATACTAATCCGCCCCAGGTATTACCGTCTGTGTTGGCATCTTGGTATGAAAACCCTAATGTTAGCGTTGAGTTATCTGTTAATTGACCATCAACGACAGCGTAAATATAACCACGATCGTTTTCTAGGCCATCTAAGTATGATCCTTTGTCTTCTACTACCGCAACAACTCTACCAGCCCAACTACCGCTTTCTGTTAACAGGGCAGAGTAATCAGCTTGTACGCGCTTAAAGTCATCTGAGCCATATGAGATGCCTACTTCACCTTCATTTTCGTTAGTCGGGCGTTTACGCACATAATTAATGGTACCAGCAGAATTACCTATTCCGGTTAGTAGCCCGTTAGCTCCACGAATAACTTCAATTTTTTCATAACCATAAGCTTCCATTGCACCAGTGACGATCCCCCAGTCATTGGGCAAACCGACGCCATCAATTTGGGTACTTTTAATTTCAAAGCCGCGAGAAGTATATTGTGTGCGGTTTGTTTCCCATTCTTCAACATTAATACCCGTCGCAAGACGAAGTACGTCGTTAAGATTATTGGCCCCAAAATTAGTTATCTGCTCGTTGGTAACCACACTGATTGACTGCGGTGTCTCATCAATCTCCATAGTTAACCCAGTCGCGCCTTGGCTAACGCGTTTATAACGAACACCCAAGATTTGAATTTTTTCTATGTTTTGATCATTGTTGTCAGCATTTTGTTGTTGTTCTGCTGCAAGGGCAATGGGCTGTACTAGAAAGCCCATTGCCAAAACTAATGATGAAAGTGCAAAGGTATGTTTAGGTTTCATGTTGTGCCTTATCTGTGTCTTTTTCTAATGATGAATATTATTAACGGCGAACCATAGCGCTTATCAGACGCTAATCTTATTGCTAATGATTATCATTAGCAACCACGACCGAGGCTAGATTGATTGAAATGTGAGCATTAACGCAAAATTTACAATTGATAATAATTATCACTCAATAGTTGTTGAGATTGGTTATCAATCGTATTAGCATGTGTGGAAAATTAATATCTATAAAGACAGCGGACAAATTTGGACATCAGATGGCAAAACGTAGTAATCGATTTTGGTTTAAGCTTCATGGCTGGTTTTCATTACCCGTATGGATAATTTTTTGTTTTGTGTGCCTAACGGGGACAATTTCAGTGATAAGCCATGAATTAACCTGGCTCACTAATCCTGACGCTCGTGCAAGTAACCCGCAAAATCTGGCTGAAAAGCCGATGTCGGAACTTGTTGAAATTGTGCAACAAGCGCACCCAACAGCAAACATCACCACAGTGATGAGCTTTGAGTCTTATCTGGTTAATGCTGTTATTTTTAACGATAGTGACATGCCTTTTGCTATTGCTTATGTCAATCAATACACCGGCCAAATTCAAGCAATCAATCTTGGTATGACTTTCACTAATTTTATGCGCTCCTTACACGGTTGGTTACTGTTTCCATGGCATGTTAATTACAGTGTCGGCTATTACATTGTCTGTTTTATGGCCATCGTTATGTTGGGGGCGTTGATATCTGGACTGGTGATTTATAAAAAGTTTTGGCGTTCATTTATCCAGCCTAAATTACGTATCAATCAAGGTAAAAAAACATTGCTTGCAGATTTACATCGATTGGCAGGTGTGTGGTCAATGTGGTTTTTAATGCTGATGAGCATTACCGGTTTATGGTATTTAACCCAAGCGATTTTGTGGCACAACCACATAGATTTGGAGCCACATGCGCCTTTAATTGAGGCAAGCCAAGTGCCAGCATCATCAAATGGAGCCCCCATTAGACCGTATACATTATCTGATGCGCTGCAAGTGGCCGAGCAAAAATTCCCAGGCTTTAAAAGTACCTACATTATGCTTCCTGAGCACCAACGAGATACTTACAAGGTGTATGGCCAGGGAGATCATATTTTCTATGACCAGTACGCTTATGGCGTGACAGTGAATCCATGGAGCGGCACCATTGAAAGTGAAAGATCGCCAGCGGCAATGACCACCTTACAAACGCTTTCGCATATTGCTGATCCACTGCATTACGGCACAATAGGCGGGCTGTGGACAAAAGTGATTTGGTTTATCTTCGGCATTTTTCTAACGGGGATGTCTATCACAGGATTTTTAATGTGGGGAAGTCGAACCGTAAAAGCCGCCAGAACCGACCTAGATGATCCGTTGGCAATGCATAACTCACAGCTAGTCGAGCAGGAAGGTAACTAATGGCCCGCATTAAAAACACCATATGGAATCGTTACAAGTATAAAATAAATGGCTTAATGCTAGTGCTAGTTTGTTATTTTTTATATCAGTCTTTATTCCCGCAATTCCCTGATGCATGGGAAACTCAAGCGGTTGGCGCTTTTGAAATAACACCTATGCCGTATAATCTTGATCCGCCATATCTTCACGATGGTACCTACACTAAAGATTTTTTATTATTGTTTAGTCAGGGGCAGGTAAACAAGATCCGTCAAGCATATTTCAACATTGGCACAGAGCCCTTACCATTAGAAACACTGCAAATGGGCGATGCAGGTATCTTGCATGGCAGTCAGCATGGACAAGAAGTTCATGCTATTGCGCCAGAAGTATTAACAGCAGAACACAAGGCTTGGTTAACCATTGAAAATTGGCAGGGGCAACAGCAAGTCATTAGCTGGAAGTTACCTGATGCATTTTATCAGTCATCAAACTAAACGATTGTAGTCTTTGGGGCAGCTTGGTTTTATCGAGCAGTTTGTCGATGTTAAATGTAATTGCATTGCATTGCATTTAACATCGTATTCTTAGGCGGTTAAATACCAAAGGCTTCGCGTTCAGAAACACATTCGTATTCAGCCATTTCAAATTCACGGCAAATCAGTGGCCGAACTTCGTAAATCGAACACATCATAGTGTCTCGGTCTAGTGCTGCACACCAACCATCATCAAGTCGGCGCATCACTTCTCCGCCCCAATTATCTTTGGCTATATACACTTTAGGCACACCGGTTTCGGTTATTAACATTACTTCTAAACGGCAACAACAGGCTTGGCAATTTGAACAGGTCACAGCTGCTGGTTGCTCTACAGCGCTTATCGATGCGGGAGTCGATGATTTATCGGACGACTCAGGGAACATGGTAATGATATTGGTGGGCATTTAAGGGCTGCAGTTGAACATTTGGGCTAAGGATACCGTAATTTAGCGGTGTTGACGTTATCAAAGCACAAATATTCATGAGATTGGACTTGCCAAGCTAACTCAATGAGCGCTTGGCTATTGAAAATTATAACGTAACCACTTTACCGGTTAGTGCTACGCCTGCAACAATATTGCCAGCACCGCACTGGAAAGTGTCATTGCTACTAGTAAGATTGTTTTTATAATTTGATTTGATTTCAACAACAGCATTACCGCCTTCTTTAATCGCTCGCTCTTTTAGCGCGATCATTGCCGATAGAAATACCCAATGGCAAGCTTCGATATCAGATTTATTAAAAGCATTAGTCTTTTTATTAGCACTGAATTCACCGATAATTTTTACTGGCTCAGAATAAGCTTGATCACCAAAATAAAAGGCTACATTGCTGCCAAGTTTATTTTTTGCGTGTTCTGTACTCAGCGCATCTGCTACCGAATAACTGCCGACATCGTCGCGGGCATAAGAAACAGAAGGGGCAATAGCGAGTGCCAGAGATAACGCGATGATTTTGTTTTTCGTACTATTGTTTTTCATACTAAGAAACATCCTTTTAATTGGTTTGGCTTTTACGGTGAAAATCCTTTGTGCGAAGCAAAATAACATTAACTCACTGATTTTACACCTATCAATGAGAAATATTCAATTTTTCGGCAGGTGATAAAGTTGGGTAGAAACCATAAGGTATTAGCAGATGCAATCAAGTGTGTTGATATATTTGGGGTAAAACAATGTCTATGCAGTGATAAACATTGCACAGACACAGACACAGACACAGACAGTGATGGGGTCATATTTGCTTGTTCATTAACATCGCAACTTCTAGAAAATGTGGTCAACATGTGAGTGAGTAAGCCTTATCTCATCACTTTGCTACAGCGTTACGTTGAATCAGCTGCATTAAGGGTAACGCTTCACTTCCCTGTGATGGCGAGACAAAATAACATGGCTATTGCTTTGTTTATCTTATATAGAAGCGGGGAGGGCGGAGATAAATGAAGCCCATAAGTTCATCAGTACGATGGCCAATGTTAATGCTGATGTGCTGACGATAATGAATTTCCTTCGCTGTCATAAAATCCTGAAGCGCTGTGTTCAATAAAACCTAAGTTGATCATTTTTCTAAAAAACGGGTCAGATTCATTATCGCCAATATCAGCAAAGTCAGTAGATTGGTACGCAGAGAATGTATCTAGCTGTTGTTGAATCATTTTGTTGTCGTAAGTCACCTCAGTTAATTGCCAATTTACGGCTTTATCTGCAGATTCAGTTTTATCTGACAATGTAGTACTAATGCGTTGTACTAGTTTTTTTGCTGGAAACCACCATATATCAACCGTTTTTGTATTTGTTTGTTGTTGATAATGTTCTAGTTTATCGCAATCTTGTCCAGTAGTTTCAATGAGTGTTGACTGCTTTTGAAATAATGGATGGAGTAATTGTGCATGATATTGCCATGCTTGATTAGATATCGTTTTGGTTGCTTCATATTCAATGGCGCGTTTGTCATCGATGAAGTATGAGGTTTTTTTCATGTGATTATGTGGCAGTGTGGTCCATTGTGTTGCGACTTGTTGATTGTTGATATGAAATACAGAATTTTGGGCTCTTAATAATACCAGTTGGTTTTGTTTGTTTGATGCTGCATCGTGAGTCGTTTGTTCAATGTTATAGGTCGCCATGAAGGCAGTTGATTGGCAAGTGTCACTTGCTGATGCAAATAACGGGAAAGTGATAGCGGTTAGTAACAATAGAGTTTTCATGTGTTTTGTCTTATTGGCTGGTCAAGTATCAAGGCGCAAGCTAAAAGTTAAAGAATAGGGGCAAGCCCCTATTCTTTATTGATGACTTTTTACTTATTTATCTCACGTTCAGGTTATTTAGCTGACTTTACTGGGGGGTACCAGAAAGATTGCCAGCGTAATCCATCACATGGAATATTAAGCTTTGCTCGTTAGTTCCTGTAATTAAGTGAGCGCCAGGTCCTACAGCAAAAACACCAACGTCTTCACCCGCATGTGTTTCACTATCGAGTGGCACTAGCGACTCTTGGTGGAACCCTGCGGTTGATGTATCAATATCGGTTAAGTCAACGCGGCCTGTTACTGCAGCAGCTGCATAACTGGCATCAGCATCGGTTTGTGTGCCTAAATCTCTAAAGCCAAGGCCGTTGGTATAACCTACTGTGGTATAAGGCATGTCGTCTGAGGCTAAACTTGGCTCAGTCGCACCAATACCAACCACTTTACCTAAGATTGGGTTACCGCGTTTTGGGTAGCCTGCTATGGTAAATACATGGCTGTGATCAGCAGTAACAATAATTAAGGTGTCTTCTTGGCTTGTTGCATCAACCGCGACTTGCACAGCCTTAGCAAACTCAATCGCGTCATTTAGCGCGTTATAAGCATTGCCGGCATGGTGAGCATGGTCAATTCGACCAGATTCAACCGTTAAGAAGAAACCTTTGTCGTTATTATCAAGCACCTTAATGGCAGTAGCGGTCATTTCTGACAAGCTAGGTTCACCGGCAATATCATTTTTACGGTCAGCTTCGTATTGCATGTGCGATTCGTTAAATAAACCAAATACCCGCGGTGTTGTTTCAGTGTCTATAGCATTAAATGAAGCCTGGTCAAATACATAAGCACTTGTTGCGTACTTCGCTTGCCATTCTGCGGTCAAGTCACGGCCATCAGTACGGTCACCTTCAATAGTACTGACAGCGTCATTGCTGTTATATGCTACATCTTTAGGTAAAAAATGACGGCGACCACCCCCCATAACCACTTCAATACCATCAACATCTACACCGGCATATCGAGCTTCTAAGTTGGCTTCAAAATTGACTAACTGTAATGCAATATCTTCACAATTAGCGCGCTCAGGGTTGTTGGCAATGTCCATATCTGAGATATCTTCCCAGTTACGATCTGCTGACTTTGCATAAGTTGCAGCAGGTGTCGCGTGGGTAATACGTGCGGTTGAGATAACACCCGTTGATTTACCTGCAATCTCAGCTAATTCTAAGGCAGTGATCATCTCAATGCCTTTAGTGCTAGCACAATTGCCACGAACCACATCTTCGTCAACACCTAACACGCCAGCATCTGTTTTAACGCCCGACATCATCGCTGTCATTGTTCCTGCAGAATCTGGTGTTTGTGCATCAACGTTGTAGGTTTTTGCTAAACCAGAAAATGGAAACTTATCAAAGCTTAATTGGTTTTCTTCACCCATCATGCCTTTATTCTGACCATCTAAAATACGCGCTGCGGTTACCGTTGAAACACCCATACCGTCACCAACAAATAAAATCACATTTTTAGCTGAGCCTTTAAGTGCGGTTATTTCTGCTGCGGTAGATGCAGTTGCAATCGATACGTTGGCATTGTTTGCTAATTGGCTATCAATTTTATTCCAAACATCGTCTGCCGTTTCTATTTCGGCAGCGCCTTGTTTAAACCATGAGTTATTTAAACTGGTTAATAGTTCGGTATCATTTACTGTGGTCGCAGCAGGTGAACATACATATTGAGTTGATGTTATTTCAGACGCATCTAAAACGGTATCAGCATTTGCATCGATACCCGAGTCGATTTGCACACCACCATTGAGACAATTAGCATTACCTACCGCTAAGGGGGTTTGGGTAATTAATGCGTTGGTTCCGTTAGTACCATTAGTGCCATTTGAGCCATTTGAGCCATCAGATCCATTGATGCCGTTAGTACCATCGGTGCCATTGTCACCGTTATCGCCACAAGCTGATAATGCCAAAACCAAAGAAACTGTTAATGTTGATAATATAAATTTATTCATCATAAAAACCTTATAGGGTCTATTGACCAACTAAACCAAGAGCACGATTGATTAAATGGAATACAACGCTTTGTTCAACTGTACCTTGAACTAAGTGCGCACCTGGGCCTGATGTATGAATAGCCACATCTTCTCCCGCGTGAGTTTCGCTATCTAATGGCACCGTCACTTCTTGGTGATAACCAGAGGTTGTTGTATCGATTGCGGTGATGTCTTGACGGCCTGCGACAGCTGCAGCAGCATAAGATGCGTCGCCATCTGTTTCAGCACCTAAGTCTCTGAAACCAAGTCCATTGCTATAACCTAATGTAGTGTAAGGATTACCGGCTGAATCTTCGCTAGGCTCAGTCGCACCAATACCAACCACCTTACCCAAAATAGGGTTACCACGTTTTGGGTAGCCAGCAATCGTAAACACATGGCTGTGATCGGCAGTGACAATGATTAGCGTTTCTTCATCATTTGTTGCATCTAATGCCGCTTGAACGGCATTGGAAAACTCAATAGCATCATTTAGTGCTGTGCTTGCACTACCAGCATGATGACCATGGTCAATTCGGCCAGACTCAATCGTTAAGAAATAACCTTTTGGATTGTTATCAAGTATTTTAATGGCTTTTTCTGTCATTTGAGACAGGCTGGGTTCGCCTGCAATATCATTGGCTCGGTCGGCTTCGTATTGCATATGCGACTCATTGAATAAAGCAAAAACACGTTCAGTGGATTCTGTATCAATGGCATCAAATCCAGTTTGGTCAATAACGTATTGACCATTTGGATACATAGCACTCCATTCTGCGGTCAAATCGCGGCCATCGGTACGGTCACCTTCAATCGCGCTAACGGCATCGACACTATTAAATGCGGCATCTTTAGGTAAAAAATGACGACGACCACCGCCCATCACAACATCAATGCCGTCTACATCAACTCCGGTGTAACGTTGTTCTAGATTTTTTTCAAAGTTAACCAGTTGTGATGCGATATCTTCGCAATCTGCACGTTCAGCATTATTGTCAATATCCATGTCTGAGATATCTTCCCAGTTACGGTCTGCTGACTTTGCATAAGTGGCGGCTGGCGTAGCATGAGTAATACGTGCGGTCGATAACACACCCGTAGATAAGCCTTTTATTTCGGCTAACTCCAAGGCCGTGACCACTTCATTGCCTTTGACTGAGGCACAAGTACCACGAACGACGTCTTCATCAACACCCAGAACACCAGCGTCTGATTTTAAGCCGCTCATCATGGCTGTCATGGTGCCTGCTGAATCTGGTGTTTGTGCATCTACATTGTAGGTTTTAACTAAAGCTGAATAAGGAAATGTTTCAAAGCTTAAATAACCTTCTTCACCAGAATTACCGGCTAATTGCCCTTTTAAAATCCGAGCTGCGGTAAGTGTAGAAATCCCCATACCATCGCCAACAAACAAGATGACATTTTTTGCTCTTGTTGATCTTGATTGTTGTAATTTTTCAGTGATGGTTGCTTGGCCGTCTTTATACCAAGCATTATTGAGTTGTGTGTCAGTCGTTGTCGCTGCGGTTGCAGAACCTGCGTATGTTGCCGATGACAATATACTAGCGATAACCACTGATAAGCCTTGTTTGAGCATATTCATATTACCCTATGTTGTAGTTAAGTTATTTGAGAACCTGGCCATAACATAGAGGTTTACAATGAACGTTAAGTAACACTTCGGTTACAATTTGGTTACAAGAGCGTTTAGGTTTTATGTGCATATAATCAAGCTGCTGATTTTATTGTTATTTAAAGGTGACTATAGTATTGGTGTTTTGCAGAGCAATAAGTTTGCTTGGCCGCTATGCTTCTGAGTGTTTTGTATGCAATTAACCCCCAACACCATGATTAAATTAACTAATACATTAATAAACAATCATAAAACCTATCGTAATCTGAGTCTAAAGAGGTTAAGTTGATTAGCTATAAAAGAGGGGAGCATAGTTGAACTCCTACCTTGCTTATGTGTTTATTGACACAATCAATCGCAACTCTACCTTATGGCAGAATAGTTAAGTAAGATGTTATTAATTCCAACAATTAGATAAGGACTGTTTGTATGGGGGAAGTTATAAGTAATCAGATGAGGGAAGTTATGAGTGAAGTAAATAGTGAAGTTAAGAGTGACAAAATGAGTGAATCAGCATTAAACGCATTGAAAATTGCGTTTACCTATATGCCTAAATCAATTGAAGTGACTAAATATGAGTATGGTGACAGCTACCAAAAAATATTAGATCACATTGAAACCGTTAGGGAAATATTACTGATTAATGATGTTGATCCTGAAGAAGTTTATGGTGAAGTTAACCCTGAGAGTACGCCCAACTCAACCTATTGATTGAGTGTAGTGAATGTCTGTTAAGGCGTGATAAAAATGAATCACTTGCCTTTTTAAAACCTCATGGCCAGTAAACTGCTCTTGTTGCAAATGTATGCTTTTATATGTTTAATCCACCATGTCGACGTTTTTATTTGACGCTGCTACAGCGTCATTTTTACCTGAATTTTATGTCAATCAATACACTGTTAACAAGTAACATTTGGCGAGCATTCGTTACTCACTATTTTAGCTATGAATACTTAGCCAGTTGCTGTGGTGTAGGTTTTATGGAGTAAGTATGTTTTTAAAAAATGATGTAGAAAAACTTGAAGAGGGCTATATGCTAGCCAAACAGGCATTACCTGATATTGATAGATCTAGTGGTTATCCCAACTATCCAGCAGTTATCTCTAAATTTATGAGGGCTCTTTGTTGCCCTCCATGGGGAAAAATTGCTTACGATCCTCGACAAATAAAGAATATTATGTCCAACATAACCACGGCATCTGCTGATGATCTGTGTAATGTATTAATGGATGTTAATAGGGTTGAACGTTTTGGTGATGGTCAATGGGCTGTTATTTTGGAAGGAGATCTTTTTCCTTTAGTTATCTCCCGTGCATATGAACTGACAAAAACCTAAGAATCAATAAACAAGGACAAAAACAGTTGGTTTGGATTTATGTTGTTAACTCATATAATACTAACTATTAAAATGCAGGAAATTTGCTTTAGCCATTTTTGGAAAACTGTTAAATATTAAAATCTGTGGCTGAAATTGCAGTGAATGTTGGAATTAAACGCATATAACGGAGCGTTATTTACTCAAAACAGAACGTCCAGGCTTGTGTGCTGTTATTTATCAGGGGCTGATGGTTTAGGTTGAATGCTTGCAAGTGCCCCATCTAAAATAACTTCAACGGATTTTTTATAAAATGAAATCTATTTTAAAAATGTTAAGTGTTACTTTTTTGTTTTTAATGTTTTCTCTGGGCTATATACCTAAGTCTTCGGCGAATAAAGATGAAATTAATGGCAAATGGCAATTAACCGAAGTGCAGTACGAAGATGATATTTCTAACTTTTTAGACGGTGGTAATGTTGTCGTCATTGAAGATACTAGAATAATCGAAATTTTCTCAAATCAAAGTCGTAAAGCTTATAGTTATTATAGGGATAATAATATCCTTTATGTGACTTCAGGTGATGAAATTATTGAATGGAAGATACAATCATTAGATAGTTTGAATTTGCATCTAAAAACCCCAATAGGTGTTTATATATTAAAGCGCTAGAGGCTATGTTGTAGTGGTCAACTACTTTTGAACAATAGGTTGAGTTTAGCGCCTGAATAGCTTCAACTCCTTAAACTTCAGGCTGTACAAATATCCAGATATAAATCAAATCAGCTATAAAGACTGAACAATCAAAAACTACGGTCATATATGGGAAATTATCTTCTAAATAGACTAAACATCTCAGCTGAACACTGGCTAAAAATTACCACTGAGTTTGGCTCAATATCTAAAGGTGCTGTCGGGGGAAACTACCTGCTTAACAGAATATTGTGAGCATCTAGCGTGAAAGCGGCCACAAGGCTCATCAAACTGCCAACGCGGGTTGTGTGCTTAAGGCTTAATCTTTAAAACTAGAGTTCACACTGAAACAATAACCTCATTTTGTACTTGATATCAATCAAGGGTAATACCAAAGTCCCAATGAATTTGAACGTATGGATAAGCCGATAAAAGAAGTCGTTTAACGAACTTAACTCGGGGGACCGAATTCAGTTGACCAGGTCAGATGGCATTTAAAATATTGATTTTCAGGCTAAGTTTTATATTCAATTATTTGAGAACGAATACCTTGTTAAGTTGAATAGACTCAACAGAATGTAATTCTGGTGAACCACCTTGCATACCAGAGCCAGAGGCTATCCATAAAACCCCATTCATTTCGATGACACCGCTACCATGTCGACCTTGAGTTAACGCAGGGGCTTGTGACCATAACTTTGATTCAGTGTTATAAAGATGAACTTCTTCATGAGCTTTATTCGGATTGGCACTTTCTCCTCCCACCACTATAAAATTATTCTGGTAAGCGAAAGTCGCAATGCCAGCTCTAGGGATCGGCAATTCGTGTGCTGCAATTTGCCATTGATTAGTGTCAATGTTAAATATATCAAGCTTCCCTTCAACTAACTCAAATACTTTATTTTGTTTACCCAGTGTTCTTCGTCCGCCAGCAACATAAATATTATTATTGATAAGAACACCTTGAGCATGGTCACGTGAGTGAGGTGCATCATTTAAAATAGTCCAAGTGTTGGTGATAAAGTCGTATCGGTCTACCCAGTTAACATTACCATCTAGGTGACCATTAGTAATACCGCCAATAAGATAAAGCGCGTCGTTTTTAATAATTGTAACTGTGCTACCTCTTAATCTTGCTTGGGGAATAGCGGGACCTTTTTCCCATATATTTTCATTGGGGTAAAAATAATAGATATTCTGAACAGGTGTTTCAGTGGGATAACCACCCGTTAGAGCACCTGCAATAACAATTCTGTTTTTCCATACAGCTGGCTGAAAATGATGCAGTTCAATAGGCGATTGCTGTAGAGGACGCCACGTTAATAAATTTGGGTCAAATGTATCAACGGCTTTTATTCCTCTACCACCAATTAAATAGCCTTTATTCTCAAATTTAACAAAACCCGCTTCGTGTCGCACAGAGAATGATTTTGTGGTTTCTATTTCTTGCCAAGTTGTCTCTGCGGCTGCGTTGAATACAACACAAGCTGAGATAAAAGCAGTATAGAAAAGTGATGAAATTGATAGGTGTTCCATTATTATTTCTCTGTAATAGCTTTGTTAAATGTAGTAAAAAAATCAGCGACTGTTGGTGTGTTTTGAATATCTAAAATGTAGGTTATTTCAACTAAATCAGAAAAGTCTGCACCGCCACCTGAAATAGCTTTGTTATTGTAACGTCCGTTAATACCGTTATATTTTGTGCATATTTTATTAGCTTCAACCCATACTTTTGACGATATTAAGCGCTTATCTTCAAGATTTTTTGTTGAATAAGTTTGATCGTTGAAACCAGGAGTTCCGTTACCGGTTTTATTTCCATCGGTAATTCTTATATAAGTTGTTTCTTGTTTTACATAATTTAAGGCATCCACGCTGGTTTCTTGTTCATTCCAATCAGCGTGTTGAACTACAATGATTTGATCTTTCGTGAATGAGATATTGTTTTTGCTAAGAGCTTCTAATAATTCTTGGGTAAAATCGCTTTGTCCTACTTCCGCCATCCAAATATTTCCACCTAAAGATAATGTCTTGTTTATTTTTTGTATGGTTTTATCTATAGATGTTTGTCTGTAATTATGAGCATCAGTCCAATGTTGGTCGAATACCATATTAAAAAGTTCGTTAGCAGGTACATAAGCGCCAGATTGTATGCCGTAGGTTCCGCTGATAGCATAATAGTTAAGTTTTTTAAATGCTTTTGATTTCAATATTAAATCTAATGCTGCAACGGTATGCACATCATCAACATCGGTTTTTAGGTCGAAATTTAATAATAGTAAATCTTTCTCTATATCAAATTTTGGTTCAGCGCTTTGACTGTTAAATGATAACAACGTGATTAATACTATGAGTATCCCTACAAACGACTTTATCATGACCTTTCCTTTATGTTGTATATGTGACTATAACTATTTTTATTGAAATAGCACGAATTACTAAGTTATCTTTTTAGGCATTTTCTTGGTTCTTCAATTAATCAAAATCAGCATGAAGTTTTGACCAGATAAATCTTGGCAAGCTAAACCATAAAAGGATCTGTAAAGCATGGTGAATAATATTTTTCGTTATTTACTACGTAAACGTCTGACAGAATATTACCGTCTGATTCTAGTTTTGCTTTATCCATTTGGTTTCATGTATCCTGAAAATCCAATCGAAACAGTTGATAGTAATATTCAGTTGGACAGTGTTTTTCTATGATTAATTATCACAACCACTAATTGTACTTATGACTATTACTATAGTCTGTTAAAGTATCAAGATTCAACATTTTTCTAAAAATAATTATTTTTGTGTTTATTGTACAAACACTAGATGTAATTCCGTTTGTAGGTTTATATCTCACTTTGGAGGCTGAGGGATCCTCACGAATCTAATAGCATGCTTGTGGTTCCCTGATTAAATATTGCAACGTGTTTATTCCCGCTAGCCAGTGAGACTTCAGCAACCTCAAAGACTTATCTCTGTAGGCTCTTAATCCTATAGTTTATTAAAGGTGAAGACTTTAACGAATTTGAAATGAAAAACTGTGAATGATTGCATTGCCCTATATCGCCAACGCCTAGTCGATATCAGTTGGTTTATGCCCTCTTTTAATGAGCAGATTGCACGAATGGCCAACAAAGAAGATAAGTGTACTGGCGGAAGATACGGGTTGTATCATTCGAGAGGATAAGCGCAGTGCTATTAGCTCAGGTAGCCAAGACATTCTCAATAGACTTAATATTTCCGCTTAAAACGGGCTAAAAATCACCACTGAGTTTGGCTCATTATTTAAAGTTTTTTTCGAGGCATTACCAGCTTTAACAGAATATTTCGAACATCTAGAGCGAAAGCGAGCACAAGGATCATCGAACTGCCAACGCGGGTTGTGTGCTTAAGACTTAACCTTTAAAACTAGAGCTCAGACTGAAACAATAACCTCATTTTGTGCTTGATATCAACCAAGCCGCGAATGCTTTAACTCTACCGAATTGTGCATACTTTTCCATATGCCACTCAGTTTGTTGATGATTTTCGTTCAATTTTTACATTTGAATAGTCAGAAAGCTATCGCAATCAACGCTAAAAGCAGTTATGTTAATTGTCTTAAAAATGAGAGGCATAGTTTCTTGTTCAGCAAATATTGAAGAATCAATTATAAAATTCATCACAATTAAAGGATCAAATAGATGAGTGAAGTAGTAGAAAATGTTCCAACGACTAAGGAACAAGCCAAAATAGTTTACTTACTTTACATGGTAGGTTTACTGTTTGGTATTACAGGTATAATCGGTGTAGTAATGGCTTACATCAATAAAGGTGATGCCCCTGAGTGGTTAAAAACCCATTATCAGTTTCAAATTAGGACTTTTTGGATTGGTGCTATTTATATCTTCTTAGGCTCAATTTTATCCTTAGTTATCATTGGGTGGTTTGTACTCTTATTCTGGGCGGTTTGGCTAATAATTCGCTCACTCAAGGGCATGAAAGCACTTGAACTGGAAAAACCAATTGAGAACCCTACTGGTTGGTTATTTTAACAGCCTAACAACCTAACAAATAGGGATCGGCTGCGTTAAGCTGCGTCCTTATCCCAAGTGTTGAACCAGCCTTAATACTTGGGATATTACTCTTTATCCACTAAATAACAGATCAAGAATGGAAGCAAAAAAAGCCACCCGATTATTTGCAATAAAAATGGGTGGCTTGATTGATTTTTGTCAAAAAACTGTTGAACTAAGCCGCTGCGCGGAGCCTTCAATTGAGTGTATAACCCTCATTGAACCAGCCAAGCTTAAAGATGTATGAAAATACGATGAAAAGGAATTTCAATGAAAAACTTATCTACTACTCGATATCAATTGACTCGAAACTGCTCTGTAGCCCAGAGTTAGCATCAAAAAAAGCAAATTCCTATAGCATGAAGCATGCCCATTAACTTGGACTAGTCATCGGTCAAGTCCAACAAGCGATTTATGTCTTGCAAACAGCGCAACGCATAAATACTAAAACGTTATATTTTAAGGAGCGTTCAGTGAAAAAAAGTAGAGTTGGATTGGCGACGATATTGATATTGTTAATCAGTGCATGTTCATCTATCAGCGAGCCTGAAGTCAAAGACGTGATGAAAACTGAGCAAAGTAACCCTTTAAAGGTAAAAGATGCTTTAATTGCCACTTTTGTTAAAGCACCAAAACCTAAGGTTGGGACACAACAAGAAGATGTGAAAAGTTCTTTATTGTCTAATTCAGCTTTAGTTCTTCAACAAAATGAAAAACTTATTGTTGCACGGTTTTATACAAAAAATTCACAGCTGGAATCAATATATGAACATTGTGATTTAGAGTATCATTTTTCATCGTTAAAGTTTGTTCTTGGCCCATATGTTACCGGTGATTGTAGTTCAATCGTTATTAATGCAACTAAAGTAAATTAAAATATAACATATATGAGCCTCCCGCCATTCAATAGGCGAGCTTAGCTTATTTGGCTGCTTTTGCAGTCAAATTTAAATCAATCAACAAATCCATCTACTTCGTATGCTGGTTAGCAATCAATTCGTCGTGTATTTAGACATAAGAGTACTAAAGAATGGCCACTCATAATTGTTGGATCTAGCACTAAAACAATAATATTTTTTCCCGCTTAATATCAATTAAGCTGCTAGTGCTGCGTTGGGTTTACCTCATTGCTCACCATTTCCCACTATCTCTCAGTTTGTTGATGATTTGCGTTCAATTTGTACATTTGAATAGTCAGAAAGCTATCGCAATCAACGCTAAAAGCAGTTATGTTAATTGTCTTAAAATGAATGGCATAGATTTGCCTTGTTGCAAAAGGAAGATTCGAAATGAATGATGTTGCATTAGAAGAAAAACAACATTTTGTTAAAAAACTATTTTCCGGTAGTTTTAGATTAGTTGATGTCTTTTGGGCTGGATTCGTTTTAATAAGTGTAATTATTAGTTTAATTGTTTCAAAATTAACAACGGTAGAGTCGCTAATTATCGGAGATTGTTTAAAGTCCGTTTATTTTATCTTGATTAGTATTGCAGTCTGGAAGTCTGCGAGTACATATCAAGGGAAAAAAATATGGTCAGTTTTAGCTAAAATTTGTTCAATACTAACCATTTCTGGCAGTATTTTTGCTCTTGGTTCGTGGGTTATGTATGTTTCTTCAAACTAGCAACATAATTTGGTGTTGAACTAAGCTGTTGCGCGGAGCAAAATGATACTTCAATGGATTGAACTACAGTTATTGAATCAACTAGATTTAGAAAAGATGTGATGGAACACCACAATGGCAAGGTGATTTCAATGAAATACGTACAAATCAAGCCTTGTAATCAATTCAAAATTGCTCTTCAGCCCAGAGCCGATGTCAAAAAAGAAAACTCCTTTAGTATAAAACTTATCAGTTAACCTTGACTCGGCATAGGGCAAGTCTACCAAGCTGTTTGCGGCATGCAAAGTGCACATCGCACAAATGCTAAAACGTTATGTGCCAAAGAGAGGCTCAAGCTTTGCGTAATTATTACATCGTCTTATTCTTTATCGCTTCTTTATTTGGATGTGGACAAAAAGCTGAATCAACTTCGGAACAGGTTGAGAGAAATATTGTTCAAAGCTTGAAAGTTGGAGATGATGCTAAAGCTATTGAGAATTATCTTAACTCCCAAAATATCTCTTTCACTTATGACAAATACACCAATAGATTTCAGGGCATAATTCGAGATGAAAGCTTAAGCTTACATGCTATTACTATTTCAATTGTATTGGATAATAAGCAGAGGTATATCAACGTTGAAGTTAATGATAGCTACACTAGCTTGTAAGGAGCATAACAAATTACCTAAGTTAGTCACAAAAAGCCAAATCGAAGATAATAAAATGATAGATGCCGATGAGTTAGCGAGTATCCAAAACATGGATGTTTTGGCTAAGCTCACATGGAAGCTGATTTTGAAAATCAACCGCCAGCGTCTCGCTTAATCATCGGCACTATGAGTTTCCCGTTGTCATCAATATTATGTCGTCATTATCTGTTTGTTATTGAGCACTTGCTTACCCTGAAATAGCGCTCACTACTATCTTTATAATCAGCTCCGCAAGCAGCTCTACAATAAGCCACACAATCACCCCCACAATCTCCAAGCTAGCCCCGATGCGCGTGATGTGGCTTGTTTGCTGGCTTTTTCAAATATCATATTCGTGCCTAAACAATAAAAATGGTTTTTAGCGCGGGTGATGGCGGTGTAAAGCAGTTCTTTACTGAGTAGCTGCCATTGGGCGGAGCTGGGTTTATGTGGCAATACAAAGCTGACTTTATCAAACTCGCTGCCTTGGCTTTTGTGTACTGTCATGGCGTAGCAAGTGTCGTGGCTGGGTAAGCGTGCGGGTAATACTTTAAGCAGGCTGCCATCGGCCATAACAAAATGGGCCATTAAGCGACTTGGCTTAGTGCTGTCTTGCAAGATTAAACCAATGTCGCCATTAAATAAGCCTAAGTTGTAATCGTTACTTTGAATAATGATTGGTCGGCCTAAATAGAACTCATTTTGAGGATTAATCAGTTTGGCGTGTTTAAGGCTGTCGGTGATGGCGATATTCATGCCCTCAACCCCAAATTCACCTGCTCGCATGGCACACAAGACTCGATATTGGTTAAAGCTGTCGATGATGGTTTGTTCAGAATGCGGCAATGTTATGGCGCAGTCCTGTCGATCCGCTTGATCGATAATGGCCTGTTGATTTATCCTTTGCTGATTTTCCTGTACCAAACTTAGATACTCACCATAAGCCTGTACCGATAATGCCAATAACGCTTGTTTACCTGTGTTATCTCCCTGGGCATTATGCTGATGTTCAAACCAATTCAATTCGGCATGATCATGTTGCCATACTTGACGAATCGCATGCACATTTGATTGATTAACCGCATTGGCTAATAACCCAATACCTGCATCACCTTTAAAACGATGGCTGTGCATCAACATACACAAACTGTCACCAATTTTAGGCTGTTGATGAATAAACTGACTGACATCTTGTTGGGTTAATTGCTCAATGAGCTTTGCCTGTGCTGCGCTGTAACGCATTGACCATGGCGATGCCTCATGCTGATTAGCTTGTTTTAAGCCAACACAAATATCCGCCAGCACTGCGCCAGCTTCTACTGATGCGAGTTGATCTTGGTCGCCTAACAATATCAAACGGCCATGAGACGGCAGGGCGCTGAGTAATTTATACATCATGGGTAAGTCGACCATCGATGCTTCATCAACCACCAGTAAATCTAAGCGCAACGGATTATCCTGATGATGCCTAAATTGATACGAGTTTGGGATAACCCCCAATAATCGATGCAATGTTGAGGCTTCTTCAGGTATTTGTTTTAGCGAATCAGTTAATACTTTCGCCAATGCAGGGTCGCTCACTTGGGTTAGCTGTTGCAGTAAACGATGTTTAGACGCCTTGATCGATTCACTCAGCCTTGCTGCAGCTTTACCTGTGGGCGCGACTAAACGGATGGTTAGCGGCGATTGGGTTAACAGTAACAATAATAGTTTAGTTACTGTGGTGGTTTTACCGGTTCCTGGGCCGCCGGTGATCACCGCTAATGCTTTGGCCAACGCTGTTGCAGTGGCTATTTTTTGCCAGTTAAACGGGCTGCTATTGCTGTCTTCTGCGGTAAATAAACATTCAATGAGTTGCGGCAGATTACTGTTAGCTAGGTCGATTTCAATCTGTTGATTGGCTAATTGGGTCAACTTAGCCGCCACTTGAGTTTCAAAGAAGTGGTACTTATTTAAATATAAGCGTCCATGTTCAAAAATCATCGGTTTATTGTCACCAGGCTGGCCGACGGCATCAAATAGCGCGATTTGTTCAATTAATTGTTGATGGTTAAGCTCAATCCGACAATTGATTTCAGCGTTGCCGCGGTTGTCTTCTGCCATGGGATTGGCTAAATCAATTTGCTCGATGACTAAACAACTGTGCTGATTCGACAATTGCTGGCTAAGCATGGCGCAAACAAGCAAGAACAGTTGCGGCTGTTGTTCGCTTATTGCGGGATCGTTATTGATGGTTTCAATACTGGCCAGCTCTAAAGCAAAATGACGATCGAGTGCTGTAATGAGCCGCTGTTCTTGCCAAAGGTGCAATAACTCAGTGATTGGATGGGTGAGTATTAGCATGATGACGTCTCCGGCGCACGATTGTCTGTATTACCTGAAAATAAGCGGTCGAGTTGTTCGATTAATGCTTGCGGTGGTTTGTCATAAAACACCCCCGCGCCAGGATGCTCAGGATGCATGCCGCGTAAAAACAGGTAATAGCAGCCGCCAATATGTTGCTGATAATTGTAGTTTGGTAATCTAAGCGATAAGTAACGATGCAACGCCAAGGTATACAAGATGTATTGTAAATTATAGCGATGAGCATCAATGGCTTTAGCCATGGCTGAGCGAGTGTAGTCGCTATAGTTATCGCCCAAATGGTTAGACTTATAATCGGCAATATAAAATTGGCCCTGGTGCTCAAAGGTTAAATCGATAAAGCCTTTTAACATGCCTTTTAAGGTATCAAAGTCGAGTCCGGCGACATAACCGTGCTGCTGCAAAATATGATTTAATTGCGATGCTTGTAAGGTTGAAATAGGCAAGTAAAACTCCATTTCGACCATTTTTTGCTTCATGCCTAATTGGCTTAATATCAGTGATGTGTCCTCTGACGATGGCTTGATAAACAGCGGCGCGGCCAATATTTGCTGATACCAGTCCATTAGCGGTTGTTGCCATAGGGCTTCGTCAAACCCATATTGTTTCATGGCTTTTGTTAGCGCAGGCGTCAGTTCAGTATCTGCTTGGGTAAAATCAAACAGTTCTAACACTAAATGCATAAAACTACCGGCATTGGCACCGCGCTCGAAGGTAAAGCGATCAAGTACGGGTTCGCTGGTGAGTTCATCTTGTAACTGTAATTGGATTAACTCATCGGTGAAGTCTTCATCGTCGGCACCGGGTGCGACTCTCTCGTGAGGCAGATGTTTCACCAAGCCAGAATAACTGCCCACTCGCCACGCAAGGCTCTGTACTCGAGTGACTTTTTTGGCCGCTAGAATGTCATTATTGTCGTTAATATCGGCGAGCACTGAATCGTCAACATCATTACTTAAACATTCCACACTCATCGCTGGTAAGGTGGCAATGGCATTCACTTTGGCTTGAATAAGAGCAAAGTCGGTTTTCTTGTCGGTAATACCCAACAGATAACCGATACCTGTTTCATGCAATTGACTGCTGATCCCCGCCTTTAATTGGCGGCTTTGGTTGGCAATATACAAATAACACACGTAAACCGGCCGTGTTAACGCCACATACAATAAGCGTAAATCTTCCGCGAGGGTTTCTTGTTTGAGTTGTTCCCAGCCTTCGTCGGTGGCGTCGATATCCCAAATGAGCTGCTCATTTTTATGGTACATCATCGGCGCAGGGCGTTTTTTATTGCCGCGGGCTAAGCTGACAAACGGCACAAAACAGACCGGATATTCTAAGCCCTTACTTTTATGAATAGTGACAATTTGCACCAAGTTCTGTTCGCTTTCTAAGCGCAATTGCTGCTCATCACCGCCATTGTTACCAATCAGTTGTTGTTCGTACCAATTGATAAGGGCGCTGCTACCATCTAGCTCAGTGGCCTTTTGCTGCAGTAATTCGGCTAAATGCCTAAAGTCGGTTAAGCGTCTTTCTCCTGAGGCTTTAAGATCTGCTGCGTTGTCGTCATCAGCATCATTAAAGCTGTTGTCACTATTGCTGCTATAACTGTTGTCATTATTGCTGCTATCACGGTGAGCATTAGCGTTATGTTTATCAACACTATTGATGTCAGCCGTGACAGATTGCGACAGATAACGATGGATCAGTTTAGTTTCGCTGGCAAAGTTAAGCAGCGCAGGCATAACGCCGCGTTGTTGCCACAACTGATGCCAATGAGTGAATTGATCTAATACCTGCTGACGTTGTTCTTCATCTTGGTTAAATTGATGGATCCGCTGGGCATTAAAACCAACAAGCTCAGTGGCCAGCGCGGCGCGGATAGCACGTTCATTTTTAGGCGTGGCTAAGGCATACAATAAAATAGCCATTTCACGGGCTTCAATGGTGTTAAATACACTGTCTCGGCTTAAAAATACCGCACCAAT
Organism: Shewanella sp. AC91-MNA-CIBAN-0169; assembly: GCF_040310165.1. Lineage (NCBI taxonomy): Bacteria > Pseudomonadati > Pseudomonadota > Gammaproteobacteria > Alteromonadales > Shewanellaceae > Shewanella > Shewanella sp. AC91-MNA-CIBAN-0169. The sequence continues at coordinate 19,371 of NZ_JBEOPM010000012.1, read as the reverse complement.
TTTACGTGCTGATAATTCCGCTTTCATCACGGCCGCTTCGTTACGGTCGCGCACCAATATGGCAATGTCTTTGGCAATGAGCGGTTTAGCTTCCTGTTCAAGGCTGGTATTAACTCGGCATAATCCCTGTTGCGCTTCGGTGAGTAAGCGCTTTATTTCACTGGCAGCATCAGCTGCTAGGCGTTGTCTTGCGGTAGTTTTGTTTAAGCCATTTACATCGTCTTCGGCTAATAAGCGGATCCGCAACGCCGCTGGATTGGTTGTGGCTTCACTCAGGTGTTTATTGGCTGCCGATGATGGGGTTTTAACAATATCATAGGGGATAGCTTGGCTAATAAACGGGTCTTGGTGTTGGCTGAAAAGCTGATTAACACCATTGACCAATTGAGTCGATGAGCGGTAATTGGTGTCAAGATTATAATGGGCCTGTGTTTGTTGGCGCGCGGCAATATAAGTGTAAATATCGGCGCCACGGAAAGCATAAATAGCCTGCTTAGGATCGCCAATCATTAATAAACTTAAGCGCCCCTTGTTAGCATCATCATCGTTGTTGTCATTACCAATGTCGTCATTACTTTTACTGTCATCATTTTGGCTGTGCACAGTGGTATCAGCGGCTAAGTCCAGCTGTGATGCTAACGGCTGTTGATACACCTGATTTAAAATGGTGAATTGCAGTGGATCGGTGTCTTGGAACTCATCAATTAATGCGACCGGAAAACGCTTAGCAATAGCATGGGCTAGGGTGATTGGATTTTGGCTGAGCGCCATGGCTAAGCTGAGCAATAGGTCATCGGGTGTCATTAAATTGCGTTGCTGTTTTTGGCCAGCAAAGCGTTGGCGAATTCCCTCACGGGCGCGCACTAAAAATGACGGAATAAGCTGATTAATCAACTCAAGTAAGCGCTCAATATGCTCAAGTAACGGCGCTTCAGCAGCACTGGGGATAACGCCCCCTTTATTGAGTTTAAGCTCTGATAATGCCAATTGCTCCAGCGCTTTTATTGGCGGTAATCCTTGACCGAATTTCACCCAGTTACTAATGCTATCAAACAGTTGGCTAAGTTTAGGGTAGCCGTCGGCGCCTTTACCAAATCGTTGACCGTTTAATGGCAGCGATTGCAATAATTCAAGGGTGCTGTCGTGCAGGCTTTGCCACAATAAGGTAAAGCGGCTGATACTTTGGCTTAGCTGTTGTTGCAGGGTTTCAAAGGCCAGAGGCTGCTTTGACAACACCGCTTGGCTTGCACCTAATAACGGTCGCAGCTTTTGCGCTAACACGTCAGGTTCGGCAAACACATCACTAATGGCTTGGGCTAAAAAGGGCGGTAATGGATAACAGACTTCACGCCAGAAATCGCGCACTGCATGGTGTAAAAACTCACTGTCGTCGAGGGTAAATTCGGACTCAAATAGCAATGACGACTCAAATGCCATGTCTGACAACACGCGTTGGCAAAAGGCGTGAATAGTAAAAATGGCCGCTTCATCTAACGACTTTAACGCTAAGTCTAAGCGTCTTAACGCAATAGGACGTTCATCTTCCGAGATGTCTTGGTAAAGCTGTTCAATAAACTCATCGTTTACGGCTAAACCTAAAAAGCGTTTAAACGCTAAGTTAATCCGTTTACGAATTCGGTCTCTGAGTTCTTCGGTGGCGGCGTTGGTGAAGGTTACCACCAAAATTTGCTCACAACTTAACGGTGCTTTACCACCATGGCCTAACAATAAACGTAAATACAAACCGGAAATAGTATAGGTTTTCCCTGTACCAGCACTGGCTTCAATTAAGCTGGAACCGCTAAAAGGTAAGGTGAGGGCATTAAGCGGTGTCACGGTAATAGCGTCCATTAATGCGCTCCTAGTTTAGCTGCGTTGGCGATGAGTTGCGCTTGAATATCGACCGCGGTGCCACTGACAAAAGTGTCTAATTCTGCCAATTTATCTTTGTGATACTGGCTTAACATGGGTTGCAGCAAATGGATGGCTAATGCCCCAAACCGAGCTTCGCTAAAGTCTTCTGGGAAATGGAATAAACGCTGGTTATGTGGATCGTGCCCTTCGCCGAATTGGTTTTGGCCGTCATCCCATTTTTGCTGGGCTTTAAGCAGCTTTTCTTCATGGTCGCCATCGGTTTCAACATAGGCGAAAGCCGTTTTAGGCATAAAGCACAAGGGTTGAGTTTGCCCCTGAATAAAACCACTGATAAAGCGCATGAGTTGTGCCTGCGCTTGTTCAGCAGTAATAGGCGAAAATGCATGAAAATGGCCAATGTCGAGTAAGTAACTGAATTGATTTTTACCCATGCCCGAGGTGGACGAATTGGCCATGGCGTTGATGCATAAATGACGTAAGTACACCCGAATAAAATCTCGTCCGTGGGCAGTGCCGGGGCGGTAATTGACTAAGCCTTTAGGCAGAATGTCGTCAATACGGCCGACAAGATTGACTCGCACGGTGGACGAATGGGTTGTATCTGCTTGTTCTGGTAAACCCTGCACAGATAGAGCATGCGCTGGAAAATCCTGCATCGGTAAATCAAAGTTAAGATCAACATTCAGCGTGTGCATGGTTTGTTGGTCTTGTAAAAACTGCACCCGATTAATCAACGGCGATATATCGCGTAAATATTGATTAATTAACAAGTTGTCGAACGGCGCCATTGGCAATTCACCGCTGGTTTTGAGTTTGCTGAGTAATTCGAGATCTGGGCTGTCGAGTTGATGTTCAATAGCATTGTCGAGCATGCGTGATTGCAATAAATAACGCTCGAGTGCATTTAAGCTAAACGGTTCGTCATTGTCATCGGCTTGAATATCCAGTGATAAATCGACTTTTAAACTGCGGTTGAAAAAGAATTGCGCTGGATTACGATAAAAACGGATTAATGCCGACAATTCGAGTTCGACCACTTTAATGCCTTCGCTATTAATATGAGTATGGGCAAACACTTCATCCGCCTGTTCAGCCGACAAGGGTAATGCTTGCTCAAAAAAGTGATTGTTAATGGTCGCATTGGCTGGTGGCGGGCACCATTGGGCATTATAACTGTGTTGCAGCTTAGTCACGGTATGCGCAGATTGTGGTGTTTCTCGAAATAGTTTAGCGTCAAAAGGCTGCAAAGGTTGTGCTTGAATAAGCTGTGCCAGTACGGTTTTATCGGCATCATCAAGGTTGATTTCGGCTTGTTGTTCAAGCTGTTGCTGTAAGGATTGCGGTAGGTAGCTGAGTTGGCAATACTCGACCAATTCAGACACTAGCATTGAGGCAATGCGCTCAGCATTATCGCGCTCACTGTGGCCAATATAACTGATGTAAAGTTGTTCCCTGGCCGACAGTAATGCTTCTAAAAATAAGTAGCGGTCGTCTAATCGACGCGAGCGATCGCCTTTTTTAGGGCCAAAATGCGCCATTAAATCAAACCCGACAGGATGTTGAACTCGCGGGTAAACGCCGTCATTCATTCCCAGCAAGCACACCACTTTAAAGGGGATTGAGCGCATTGGCATTAAGGTACAAAAATTCACACTACCAGCAAGGTAAAGCTGGCCGACCCGAGATTCAGTTAAGCGCTGATTAAACCACTGCTTTAGGACTTCAATATCGACTTGGCCTTGATGACCGGCGCTTTCAAGCTCAGTGTCTAGGGTAACTAATGCATCTCGAATGGCTTGAATTTGTTCACGCTCATCATCTGTGGTGTCGTAGTAATCGGCGAGTAGCTGTTGTAATTGTTTAAGGCGCTCTGCGGTGCTGTAGTCATTGGCAAATAAGTTAAAATAAGTGTCGATGGTTTCTAAAAAGTTGAGCAACTTACCTAATGCCTGCGATGATTGACCTTCAATGCCTTGTACCATTAAAGTATCGCGATAAATATCGGCATCGTCGTTAAAAGCGTAGCCTAGGATTAAACGCTTAATACCAAATGCCCATGAGTTTTGCGTAAAAGGCTGCACACCTAGTTGGCTACGAGTTTGCTCACTGCGGCCCCAACGGACATTCGCATCGTCTAGCCAGCGGCGGATTAATGACAATTCGTCATCATCGAGTTGGAAGCGACGCAAAATAGCAGGCACTTCTAAAATACCGATAATATCAGTGAGGCCAAAGCGACTTTGATTGATATTTAGCAGGCTTAAAAAACTATTAATCAGCGGCGACTCTTGCGCTGCGCCCCTGTCGGCAATGGCGTAGGGAATGTAGTAATCGCCTTTTTGCGGATTTTTGTCGGCAAAATACTGACTGTTGGCGGTGCCAAATACCGCATCAATATACGGAGCATACGCCGCAACATCGGGCATCATGATCACGATGTCTTTAGGGCTTAAGTCGCTGTTGCTTGATAACAATTCTAAAAGGTGATCATGTAAGGTTTCAACTTCGCGCAGGGCACTGTGGCAACTGCGTAAGGTAATTGAGTCATCACTTGGCAATAAGGTGCGGCGGGCATGAATGTCTTGATACAAACTGGCGTTTGGCCCTAATGGCTGGCCGAGTGTTTCCATTTGTAAGATATCGTATTGCACCCCGTGCAGCAGATTATTCGGCTCAGGCTCAACATAACAGTCGTAACCAAAGTCGGTGTGTTCTGGCGGCAGAGACAGTAATAAATCCAGCAGTTCGCGGCCCATTTGACCATTATTGGCCAGTATAGGGTTACCCACTTCGAGCTTGTCTTCCCAGTCTTGGTCGAGTTGTTTTTTATTGGCATATTGCAGTGCCATGCGGGCGCGGGTTTTCGGCTCAATAATATCGCCCCAATAATGCTGGCAAGGGCTGAGAGATAACATAATGACATCAATTCGACTGGCTAAATGGTACAGCACATCGAGGGTTTGTGGCGGCATGGATGAAATACCAAACACGTATAACCGCGCGGGCAACATCGATAAATCGGTATCTGGATTAGCCAGGGTTGCAATTAAATCGGCATGTAAATTGGCGCGATGATAATGGCTGGCGTGCAAATGATGTTGGTTATAATCGATTAATGCTCGCCACAGGATCGGTTGCCATAGCTGGTTTTCATCTAACGCCAAGCGGTTGTCTAGGCTCGATAATGGCTGGTTTTGCTCCCACGCTAAAATCCACTCAGGGCGATAGACTAAGTATTGGTCAAAAATATCGGCAATGCGGCCACACAGTTGAAATAGTTTAATTGCGTCATGTGACTGATTGAGCTGCAATATGGCGTGGGTGTTTGCTGTATTAGTATTAGTATTAGTATTAGTATCGGTATCAGTTTCAGTATTTGCGTTTACATCTGTATCAAGAACATCGGTATCAGCGATATCAGTTGTGGTATCAACTTGAGGCGATAAGTACTGTTTGAGTGGGCTAAAGTCAGGGTTATCTAACAGACTTGGTAATAAGTCCATTAATTTCCACGTCATCGCCGCTTTGGTAAAGGCGTTATCTTTGGGTACATCGGGCAGTAAATCATGGCATAACTGCCAGGTAAAACTCGAGGGTAACGGGAACGATAATGCGGCGGCGATACCATTGTGTTTAGCGATTTCTAAACGCAGCCAAGTCGACATCCCCGGGCTTTGAACTAACACATGCTCACTGGCTAATAAACTAACGTTATCTAAACGAATAGCCAACAGTTTGGCCAGTTGTTCAGATAACACTTCCATCTGATTAGATTGAATTAAAGTAAGCATGGGCGACCCGCTAATTTGAGATTAATTCATTCTATGGACTCTGCCTTAAATCATCAATCAAAACCGTTAATAATCAGGATGATTGCTGATGTTGTGCGCAAGATCAATTGCGTAACAGCCGTAAGCGTAATCGGCGATATAACTGCCTAAAGCGTTGCTGCTGTTGCTGGATTTGTAATTCCGACAGTGGTTGATATTTAAGTGCTACATAGGCACTGCTTAGGGCAGTAAAGTCCGCTGCCACTTGAGGGGTAAGGGCGCTTAAATGTGCGTTAACCGCTGCGGCGTAATCAGACGCTGCTTGACCTTGTTGACGGGCGATGCCTTTTTTAGCTAAGCGTTGGCAAATGAGTTGATAGCGTTTATTAAGCGGATCTTGGTGGCGATCAACATTGAACAAACCGGCGTAATAGGCAATAACCAGTGCGATAATGATAAAGCTAAAAATCATTAGTAAGGCGATTTTGGTGCTGCTAACATCACCCAATAATTTTGCTAACACTTGCTGTTTACGTTGCTCGTCAAAACCTAATACCCACACACTCCAGTAGTAATCGATACTGGCAAATTGTTGGCGCAATTCATTTAACCATGGGTATTGTTTCATGTGCAGCGTGCTAAAAGGGCTGTCTTGTAAGTAGCTGCTTTGGCTGTCAAAGGTGGCGTCAAATCCATCTAATACCCGCTGCGGTGCAATCATTGCGGTAGGGTCAAAACGCTGCCAACCTTGGCCTTCAAACCACACTTCGGTCCATGCATGGGCCATGTATTGATAAACACTGTAATAACCCGCTTTGGCATTATAATCGCCGCCCTGATAACCGGTCACCATACGAGTCGGAATGCCGCTAGCGCGTGCCATAAACACTAGCGCAGAGGCGTAATGAGCACAAAATCCTGCACGGTTTTCAAACAGGAAATCATCAATTTGTTGCTCGCCAACACTAGGCGGGCTCAAGGTGTAGTAATAGGCTTGTTCAGCAAAGTAATTCATCATCGCATTAATACGCGCTTGTGGATCTGGATAATCTTTGGCGAACTGCAAACCGAGTTTTCGGGTTTTTGGATTGCTATTGGCTGGCAACGCAAGGTTTAGCTGTTGGGTATTTGAGTCGAGTTTGAGACCCATGATCGTCTCAGGATATGAGGTCACTCTATAGCTCATTCGCTGATCGACAGGCCTTAACGAATACAAACGATAATCTGCTAATTCAACCACTTGATCATTGCTGCTAAACGCTTCATCTAAGCCATATAGCCATTTTTGATGACTGGGTTCGCTAATGACCACATAGTCGATTTTTTTACTGCTAGGATTAGGATTAGCATTAGCAACGTTATTAGGGGTTTGGCGCATGGGCTTGTTAAAGTATGCTTGTCGCTGAATTTGTTGAATACTGGGGTCTTGACGCCAGGTTTTGCCGTCATAATTTTCCATCACCAGAGTACGCCAATACAAATCCTGATTGGCAGGTCCTAGGGTGCTGCCATCTGGATTATCAAAACCCACTCTAAAGGCTAATTCTGCTGAGCGAGTGAGCTTACTAATGTCACCAAATGACACTTCATCAGATAAACCTGTCTTGGCCGTTTTCATATTAGGTACTAACCATAGCGGGCCTAATCTGGGAAACACCACAAACAGTAATATGGCTAACGGAAGACTTTGTAATATTATTTTAAGGCTAAAACTGAGGTTAGCGACTTTGTTCGATTTGTCTTGGTAAACACTGATTAATACGCCGGTATTGAGCACCGCTACCGCCAATAAGTGCAGGGTATTAAGCATGCTTTGTTGATCAAGCAAGGTCAGGCCGATAAGGAAATAGCCGACTAACACAATGGCTTTAACATCTCTCAGTTCGCGCATTTCAATATATTTTAATGCGTAACCTAAAATTAATAAATTCACCAACGCATTGAGCAAACCGATTTCACTCGACACTAAGGCGAGGGTGGTTGCGGCGCCAATGGCCAAAGTGGTTACCAATAGTTTAGGCGGAGCGGCTACTTTGCCGAGAAAAATTCCCACTCGCCAAACAAAGCAAATCGCACAAATGCCAATGCTCCATAAAGTGGCTTGTTGATGCAAAGGGCTCAGAATGGCGACATTGGTGATTAACAACCAAAACAAGGTATTACGGCTAATGATGGCATCAAAGTTATCGGTCATGATGGCTCACCCACGGATGATGTTGCCACATTACTGGGATTAAAATCTGGATTCATATTTGTGGGAGCATGATAAGTTGCAATAGCGGTATGACAAGCCACGCGATGGGCTTCGCCTGTTTGTTGGTTAATAATATGGTCGTCCAGAATTAAGCCAAATATTTGCTGAGTTTGGCTTAACTTATCGACTTGCCATGCGAGTTTACTGAGCCTGTGTTCAATGTCATTGCCCGATGTATTGGCCAAGGTTAACCAAACGGGTAATCCTTCTGGCTCAGCAAATTCTTTGGATAACATGCCTTTGCCCTGAGCCCATTTTTTCCACGCCACTTGTTTAAGTGATTCACCGGGAATATAGCTGCGTAAGCCTTTGTAGTCGTCAACACCTGGGCGCAATTTTCCATGTTCATTGTGGTTATCATTATCGCTAATATGGCTTGCCAATTCGATATCACACATTTCTGGTTTAGCGAAAATAACATGATGAATATCTAAGTCGACATAGGACCATGCGCGGCATAATCCTAACGGAAAGTAGGATGAAACTTTGATTCGCCCAGGGTTTAATTTGCCACGTTTAGGCTGTTCAAACGGCACAATTGCAATAGTTTGCTCGTGCATTTGTTTAACCCGAACATGGCGCTGGTAACTAAATTGCAAACAAATTTGTTGGTGGGTGGTGTCGGGATTATTTTGGCGTGTATGGCCAGTTAACATGATAGGAAATGGCATGCTGTCTTGGGCATAACCTTGCGGTGGCGCGACGGCATTAAATGTTAACCCTGCAAGGTTTTTATAGCTGTAAATTATGCAAGTATGGAACACACTGGCGAGCAATAAGCTTAAGCCAATCACCAAGTTATTTTGATAATTGGTGCCAAACAAATACAGTAAAACGATCAACCCAATCCACACTAATCCAAAACCACTGGGGAGAATAAAAATACCTTTGTGGCTGAGGGTAATCTGCTTTTGTGGTGGCAGGCGCTTACTTATCCACCTTGACCAGCGTTGGGTTAACGATGCTGGAATTAACCGACGTAACCGAGACGGCTTAATAGCGCCATTGGCATAGATTGCTGAAGAGTGCTTGTTTGCTGTCGTCGATTTAGCCATGTGCCTGCGCCGTTAACGTATTGGGTTGACGCTGGCGAGAATAGTGTCAGACAACGCTTGGCCTTGAAATTGACTACTGCTGCGAATGCGGTGTTCGGCAACCGAGGCAAATACCGCTTGAATATCTTCGGGTACCACGTACTGGCGTTGATTGATAAAAGCCCATGCTTTAGCTGCTTGTAGCAAAGCAATACTGGCTCGTGGCGATAACCCGTTAGCGACATTGTGTTGCCGAGAAAAATCGACCAAGGCAATTAAATAATTCAGTACCGCATCCGATGCCGACACTTGCGCCACTTGTTGTTGCAGTAGCATTAGCTCTTGCGGCGTTAAGCATTGTGATAATGATGCTGGTTTATTGGCTTGAGTGCGCGATTTTAACATGGCTAACTCGGCTTCTGCGCTGGGATAACCGATAGAAATACGCATCATAAATCGATCGAGTTGTGATTCTGGTAACGGGAAGGTGCCGGCTTGATCAACGGGGTTTTGGGTGGCAATAACAAAAAACGGTGAACTCAGCGGATGGGTGATGCCATCAATGGTTATTTGTTGTTCAGCCATAGCTTCAAGCAAAGCACTTTGGGTCTTGGGGCTGGCGCGGTTAATTTCATCGGCCAACAACATTTGATTAAATATTGGGCCTTTATGAAAGATAAATTGTTGTTGTTCTTTGCTGTAAATGGACACCCCAAGAATGTCCGCTGGTAGCATGTCGCTGGTAAATTGGATCCGCTGGTAACTCATGCCTAAACTGCTGGCAATACCTTGAGACAAACTGGTTTTGCCCATGCCGGGTAGATCTTCAATCAGTAAATGACCTTTGGCGAGGATACAAGCGACGGCAAGTTTTATCTGCTCAGGTTTACCGAGCAATACTTGGCTTAGTTGGTTAAGTAATGTTTGAATAGTTGATTGCGACACGAAAACTCCAACTGTTAGTAATAAACCGTTGTGGGTTTATTGTAAATGACGGTTTGTCGTTTTATTCTAAAGCCATTTCTCGCTATGATTTCTAGTTATGTTTTAGCGCTTCGGTTTCTAACTTTGATATATTGCCACGATTGCGCATTGCCTGATCCATATGGCCTATTGCATTTACCCACAAGTGGACTTCAATAATCAGCCAGTCTGTACCATATTTAAAGCATACGTTATCTTGCTGACGGGTGTGAAACAAAATACACCGCCACAGCGTGGCGGCTATTGCGAATAAAAACGAATAACAACAGCTAACAAAAACTAACTGCTAGCAACTAAAAAGGTAACTAACAATTAATCGTGCTTAATAAAGGTAGCTGAGCTCTTTTGAACTAAACATTCCTTCACTTAACGATTTTTGCTGTTGGAATATCATTCGATAACTCAACACCGCTTGAACATATTCGCGAGTTTCAGTGTAAGGAATCGTTTCAATAAAACTCATCACATCTAAGCTGCCATTAGACTGTCTTAACCAACGTCTCACGCTGCCAGGACCAGCATTATACGCTGCTGTTGCCAACACGCGGTTTTGGTCAAACTGTTTAAGTAACTCACTGTAATAGGCGCTGCCTAACATAATGTTCACTTTAGGGTCGTACAGGTCTTTTACGTTATTAAAAGGTATTTTGTTCTTTTTGGCAGTTTGTTTGGCGGTAGCAGGCATTAATTGCATTAAACCTCTAGCCCCCACACCAGAGGTGGCATACAGATAAAACGCACTTTCTCGACGAGAAATAGCGCGGATTTCGTCAATGTCTACCGAGAACTTTTTACTGGCTTTGAGGAACTCATCGTTAGCCGCCTCAGGAAAACGCAGTACAAGTGAATTCCATAATTTGCCCTGAATACTGGATTCAACACTAAACGCATGCCAGCCATTGCTTAAGGCAAATAGACCATATTGGGCGGTCATTTCACTGTTGTGGCGGCGCATTAAATACAGCCATTCGTTGCGAGCATCGATTTGCTTATCTAAAGCCATTAATTCGACTACGCGCGCCAAACCAGGGTCTTGGTTTAATGTTGCTTGCAACGCTGGATTAGGGGCTAAATTGTCGTCGTTCATCGCCAGAGGTTTGCCTAACGCTTCAGCCGCATTAAAACCGTAAAAATTACGCTCACCACTTAAGGTTGACTGTAATTGGGTTGCGCGGTTTTTGTCATGGCGCGAGGTCATTTTAGCTTGCCAATATTGCCAGCGAGAATCGACCTTACCTTGATCGCTCAATAACGCTAAATACTTTTCTACTGTGCTGAAGTCTTGCTCACGAATAGCCCAACGTAGGCGCATTTCGTATAAATCGTCCGATTTCAGTAATGGCAGCATGGTATCAATATGCGCCACCAGTTTGGCGTCTTGCTTAATCAGCGCTCGGCGGACTAAATAGCGATTGAGCTGGCGCGCTTCAAGGTCGCTGAAGCGGTTGGCTTTTTGATATTTAACGTACAATTTAATCGCTTGATGTAAATCCTTTTGCGCTAGCTTACGTAAGCCGGCATCAACAATATCGCCCACTATGGGTTTAGAGCTGGAAAACTTGTTCATGTGACGTAAAATATTAGGGTCGCGATAAACCGACAATAGTAGTTTGGCTTCATTATCGTGTTGGGTGACTTTTTGCGATAAATAACTCAGCAAACTGGATTGACTAGCATTAAAGCTGAGCAACATCCGCGCCCAAATGAGCTCCTGGGTGCGATAGCCCGCTTTAGTCCATTGGTTTATCACCGCATCGCATTCATTGGGACGTGAATAGCCATGAACCCATAAACGTTCTATGCCTTTGTAAGCCATGGTTTCGTTACCAGCATCAAGTTGAGCCTGGTAGTAATAACACTGTAAGCGCACATCGTTAGGAGTGTCTGGCGCTATCACAAGAAAGTCTTGCCAACGCTGTTTTTTACCGGCATTGAGCAGGTAGCGATAACGCGCATTGTTATAAAGTGGCGTGGTATCAAATTGGTTGATGGCATTGAGCGCTTTGTCGCCAGGAGATTGCACTATGCTGTCGATTTTTGCGTGGTAATCAAGGTAAACCGTTAATGGATAGTCGCCGAGTTGGTTGCGAAGGGCTTGATACTTGTCGAGCTGTTTTTTATCCAGAGCTTGGCGAGCATCAAGATAGCGTTGCTGTTGTGAAGTCAGCGCATTAGCTTGGCTAATAAAGGCCAATGATGTACTAAGTAATAATGCGCCTGTAATTAAAGTGTTCGCCCAAGTTTTACGCATTTAAATGACAATCTCCGCCTCTGTATTTCGTTTGCTATCAGTATGTGTTTGATAAATGATTGCTAATAAGTGTTGCTGTAAATAAATATATTACGGCTTGAGTGACTATTAACCTTGTTGCTTAAATAAAGATTAATCATCACTCATTTTATCGATTAACTATTACTGGCGTGCTTTTCGACTGACTCATCAAGTGCACGGTTGAGCAATTGTTTATCTAACTGCTTACTGGTGTCTACGCCTAATTGCTGCATGTAATGCGCTTGTCTAATGACGTTACCTTTGCCCGAAGACAATTTTGCCATGGCACTTTGATAGCTTTTATCTGCCGTATCTAGGGCGCGCCCGAGTTTTTCCATATCTTCCAAATAGCCGCATAATTTGTCGTAAATACGACTTGCTTGTTTGGCGATATTTTGGGCATTTTGATTTTGGTACTCATAACGCCATATATTATTGATAGTACGCAAAGCCACTAATAAGTTAGTCGGACTCACCAGCATAATATTTTGCTCTAAAGCGAAATTGACTAAGCTTGGGTCGTATTCAATGGCCAGTAAAAATGCCGGCTCAATGGGAATGAACATTAGCACATAGTCCAAGCTTTTAAGGCCATGCAACTTATGATAATCTTTTTGACTAAGGCCTTTAATATGCTGCCTAATTGATAATGCATGTTCTTTTATGGCTTGGTCGCGAATAACTTTGTCTTCGCTATTAAAGTAACGTTCATAGCTAACTAACGACATTTTGGCATCGATTACTACGTCTTTTTGCTCGGGTAAATGCACAATCACATCGGGCTTAAAACGCTTGCCGTTATCGTCTTTTAAATCTTGTTGGGTTTGGTACTCATGACCTTCGCGTAAACCACTTTCTTGTAGTACGCGCTCTAAAATAACTTCGCCCCAATTACCTTGCTGCTTGTTGTCACCTTTAAGTGCTTTGGTGAGGTTAATGGCGTCTTGGCTCATTTTTAAGTTGAGATCGCGCAAATTATCTAATTGATGTTTCAATGCGCTACGTTCAGATTGCTCATGAGTATACGACTCTTGAATTTGACGTCTGAAACCTTCTAATTGTTGTTTCAGTGGCCCGAGAACACCGTCAATTTGCGAGACATTTTGTTGTTTAAAGCTTTCACTGCGTTCTTCAAAAATTCGATTAGCCAGGTTTTCAAATTGTAGTTTAAGGCGTTCTTCAGCAGACTCGAGTAGCACGATTTTATCTTGTAATGACTTTTGCTCAGTTTCTGCTTTGACCAAAATCGTTTGTTGCACCGCGTTTGACTTGGCTAAGTTGAGCTGCGATTCCATTAAACGATGTTGGGTGTCGACCATTTGTTGCTCGACGAGGTTAACCCTGTCTGCTTTGGTTTCTGCGCTGGAAAGTTGGCCAATCAAATCTTCTATCTTGCTTTGCAGATGATTGCTGTGATCGATTTTATCATCGAGATTATCTTGTAATCTCGACATTTCTATTTGAACTTCGTTGAGCTGTTGAAGTGTTTGTTGTTCATGTTGAAGTTTAAGCTGCTCCCATCGTTTACGAGTTAATCGTTGATTGATTAGGGCGCCAATTAAAAAGGCAACAAACGCGACAGCAATCACAGCTGCAATTTGAGGAGGAGTTAACGACACTGCAAAAGGCATAACAAAAACCGATAGAAAATAATGGTTAAGGGTCGCACGGCTAATAAGCAGCTGCAAGGGGTAAACTAAGGATTTAATGAAATATTGTTGTTAATGATTAAATTTAAATCTACTCGCAATATTGGTGCGTACAGACAACTATGATGACATGCTCAGTGTGCTATTTTGCGAATAGATAAAGGTTAGCGGTTTTTTAGTTGTTTTTAACCATCAGCTGAAATAAAAATAGCTTTTTACCTGTCTATTGAGAGACGTAAGGCAGATTATAGTGACACTTGGCTGTCGACAAATATTTTAACGAGGTGATTTATGACCGGTAAAAAACGTTTTACTCAAGGCATACAAAAACGTGCTTCTTGGCATATTCCTGATAACCAAGTTACGCCTGAGTCGGTATTTAATGATCGTCGTAACATTATTAAAGCCTTAGGGTTAGGTGCATTAGGAGCGAGTTTACCTGGTCAGGTTCAAGCCGGTATTTTTGATTTGTTTGGCGAGCAAAAAGCACAAAATCCTTTTGTCACTCAAGGATTGCAATACGCCACACCTGCCAAATTTGTGTTACCTAATCCTAAAACCCCTGAAGACAAGGTGACTCGTCACAATAATTTCTATGAGTTTGGTACCAACAAATCGGACCCAGTTGATAATGCCCAGGGGTTTAAGGTTGATCCATGGACGCTAACCATCGATGGTTTAGTCGATAAACCGATTACCCTAGATTTACATGAGCTGACAACCCGTTTTGCCCTAGAAGAACGCACTTATCGCTTACGCTGTGTTGAAGCTTGGTCGATGGTGGTTCCATGGGTCGGTTTTTCGTTAGCTAGCTTACTTAAACAAGCCGGCGTGCAAAGTAATGCGACTCACATTGCTTTTGAAACCCTGTTTGACCCGGACCAAATGCCTGGACAAAAGAGTCGCTTAATGGGTGGTGGGATCCATTACCCGTATGTTGAGGGTTTAACGGTTGCCGAGGCAATGAATGATTTATCGTTTTTAGCCGTAGGCTTATATGGTAAAACCTTGCCGCCACAAAATGGTGCCCCAATCCGCTTAGTCGTGCCTTGGAAATATGGCTTTAAAAGTATTAAGTCTATTGTGCGTATTCGGGTGATGGATAAACAGCCTCCGACAAGCTGGAACCAATTGGCCTCGAGTGAGTATGGTTTTTACGCCAATGTAAACCCAGAAGTTGACCATCCTCGCTGGTCGCAAGCATCTGAGCGCAGTATTGGTGAAGGCGGCTTATTTTCTGCTAAACGTATTCCTACGCAAATGTTCAATGGTTATGGCGATTCAGTGGCCGATTTATACAAAAATATCGATTTGAGGAAGTTTTACTAATGCGGATAAGCCCTCGAGGTCTGTTTTGGTTAAAGGTGTTGTTGCATATTAGCTTTTTATTGCCAGCCTTTTATCTCGTGGCGCTAGTGTTAACAGACAATGCGGGCGGCGATCCGGTGCAGTATATTATTCACTATACAGGCATGGGCGCGATCAATAGCCTGTTAGTGACGTTGCTTATTTCGCCCATCGCCAAGCGTTTTAAAATAGCAGCGCTGATACAAACTCGTCGTTTGGTGGGCTTGTATGTGTGCGCCTATGCGCTGCTGCACATCAGTGCATTTATTAGCTTAGATTTGTTGTTTGCGTGGGGATTATTGTTTGAAGAGGTCATAAAGCGGCCTTATATTTTAGTTGGCGCGGCGACCTTGATTATCATTTTATTACTGGCGATAACTTCTCCGAACCGGATTAAACGCAGTATGGGTAAGCGCTGGCAATCATTGCACAATTGGATTTATCTGGCTGCAATATTGGCACCTATCCACTTTTATTGGTCGGTAAAGTCTGAAATTATTGAACCTAGCATTTATATTGCGCTATTTGCGGTGCTATTGTTTTACCGCAAAGACAGTATTTATAAATGGTTGAAGCCGAAAAAATAACCCAAGCTATGGCTAACGCCTCAATCTTTGATCGAGGCCGTTGGTTGAAAATGCCGCAAACACGGTAAATATCATCACTGATATCATGATAATGGCCAATCTTAACCAAGGCTGTTCGAGTGCAATGCGCATATCGATGAAATTGAACGTTGTTACCGCCCACACAAATATCACGCTGATCAGTAACCCCAGTTTGAGTAATGTACGCACAAATGAATGTCTAATGAACATCAGCAATGGCAAACAAATGGCGATAATAGCCATTATATGCTGATCGAATCGTAAGAAATGTGCGCCCAATAATAGGTAAGCCAAGCTAATAATGGTTACTCGCCACCACATACCCATTCTCCTCAATAACGTGCGATAACAAATGTCATCAGTAACGTAGTCAATAACATCATTGCCAGTATTACTAGCGTATTAATTGACCTTGACTGACGCAGCATAACGTTAAATGGGGGCCGAATCTTGAGTGTGGTTCACATATTACTTAATTACATCTGCTTAGAATATTAACGACTATCAAACCGATCTTTGTTCCGCTAACGGCGTTGCGCCTTGTTAGCAAAACAAATGACCTTTATTTTGCAGCTTCTAAAGCGGCAATTTTAGCCCAAACCTGTTCTGATTCAGCCGTGAGTAATGAATAGGTTTTAATATCGCCTTTACGCTGGGCTTGCATGGCTTGTTCGAGTATTAAATCATAGCTTTTACGTAATTTTTTGACTGGGTCTGGCTTTAAAAATGAAAACATTGTGTAACCCTTAGTGATGATTATTTGCATATGGTACGAGTGCTGTGGGATTTCAGCCCAATAAAACTAACGGTTTTTGCTAGTTACCATAGTCATAGTCATTGTCTTTAGCCGTACAACAGTCGTTTATATTGCGAGAGCCACTAATGTGGAAGTTGGAATAGGTTATATTTCAAACGGATGTTGGTAGTGGGTAATAGGTGCACTGGCCACAACAACTTGAAAGTAATGCATTTTAATACTCAATAAATAGTGTTGGACACAAACTTTGTGTATCTAACACTAACATCGATTCAAAAACAAGCACTCGCTAAATTGGTTTTTACACCCAATGTGCTGATGTATAACAGATATATTCGTTATCTTATTAGCACTTCATTTGACGTTGTAACTTCATATTCTATAATTTGAAGATTAGAATTCTCGGTTCATTTTTTCAAAACTCTTGGTCAGAACATCTATCGAATTTTGATCTAAATGACGAGTAATATCTTCTGTCAGTTGTATATGCATGCGATTGTGGTGCTTATGGAGCGCAATGCCTTCGCTTGTTAATCCAACTAATATTGAACGTCTATCGCCTTCATGTGGAGAGCGAGTAATGAGTCCAAAATTTACCAGTTTCTCTACCTGAACCGTTAAGGTGCCAGTGGTAATTGCAAGCCTATCTGCTAGCTCTTTCATTCTCATGGAACCGTGAGAGCCTAACACCTCAATGGTGTGCACTTGTGCCAGTGAATAACCGGTATCTTTAACGACAGACTGCTCCCAAGAAGACAGTTTGTCGTAAAACTCTATGATTAAATTATTCAAAGAATGCATAAAGGGCCTCAGCAGTAATTCACTTCGATAGTTAAGTGGCTTAGCTTATCAAACTTATTCAATAAGTGTTTAAATGATTCAACGTTGGTATCTGTGGATGTGCAGATTGCGATAGAGGCAGAATAGTGGTCGGCACTAATTCTCCAAATATGAATATCGGTGACCTTGGTTTGTTCATCATTAATGGTGTTAACAATGTCTAATTGGTAATCTTCGTCGATATTTTCATCTAATAGAATAGGACTCGTTTGCTTCATTAACCCTAGAGCCCATTTAGTAATCACCACCGCACCAACGACTCCCATGATGGGATCTAACCAATACCATCCAAGGAATTTTCCTACCAAAAGTGCACAAATTGCTAACACCGATGTTAATGCGTCAGCGAGTACGTGGAAGTAAGCTGCCTTCAGATTGTGGTCGTTACCATTATGGTGCTCGTGGCTATGATGCTCGTGGTCATCATGCTCGTGGCTATGATGTTTGTGGTCATCATGCTCGTGACTATGATGTTCGATACTATGACGCTCGTGGTCATCATGTTCATGGCTATGACGCTCGTGGCTATGAAGTTTGTGGTCATCATGCTCGTGGCTATGACGCTCGTGGTCATCATGTTCATGGCTATGATGTTTGTGGTCATCATGCTTATGACTATGATGTTTATGGTCACCGTGGTCATGGCCGTGATGTTCATGACCCAATATAAACATACTGGCGATGTTGACGACTAGGCCTACGATAGCCACAAGAATTGATTGGTTAAATTGGATCTCAATAGGTGACCATAAACGGTGTAGAGATTCAACCAGCATAATAATAGCGACAATGGCTAATGCGATTGCACTTGTATATCCACCGAGAACGCCGACTTTGCCTACGCCAAAAGAGAATCGGTCACTATTAGCATGCTTTTTTGCATAGCTATAGGTGAATAGCGTAATACAAAAAGCGGCGGCGTGAGTCCCCATATGCCAGCCATCAGCGAGCAAGGCCATAGAGCCATATATCGTACCCGCTATCACTTCGATTGCCATGGTGATGACTGTGATAATAAGCACATACCAAGTACGTTTGACATTTTGCTCGTTAACGGAGGTGAAATTGTGTTGGTGGATATATTTTTCGGCAATTTTATTCATAAGAAAATAGTTTGATCGTCAAGTAATTCTCGATGTTATATTGTTTGATAATCAAAGTAAATAAGTTAGTTATCAATTTTAAGCATTCAAAAAGCTGATTTGAGAGTCTTGTTTCGGATTATCTTTTTGATTAATAATAGGATTGCAGTTTTTTCAGGGGAGGGAGTAAGATTGCAAGAGATAAAGCTAGAAGTGTTTTACTGTGAAACGTTAGCATTACGAGGATTTGTTGAAAAGTTATGGTTATAAACACAAGAATACTTTCTTTGGCATTTACATTGTCTATGATTTGCTCATGCTCTACGACTCCACCAATTGTTGTTCATAACGAATACGGTGAGATGTCAGCTGACAACGAACTGTTTCGAAAAGAAGCGAGTGATTGTGTGTTAGAAGCTAGGCAAGGTGTTAGTAGTGCAACATTAAATGAAAACTCAGAAGAGCTTGAAGTCGCTTTTGCTAGTATTCAACTTTTATCTTTTTTTAGCGCAAACGCTTCATGTATAAAATCAAAAGGTTGGCGTATTAAAGAGTAATATTAATACGATACTATGGCGTCAATAGTTAATTTAAGATTTTGGCGCTTCCCATAAAACACCATCTCTTAGCATCGAATTTAAGCTAATAACCATCTTTCTGATGTAGGCAACAATAGCCACTTTGTTTGGTTTTTCTGCAACAACTAATCGTTGATAAGTCCCTTTGGAAACGAGGTTAGATTGTATCGCTGACATCATGTCATCGATTTGTTTATTTGTGTAACCCTGTTCGACCATCAGCTTGGCATATTCTAATTTTTGCAGAGGGCTGACAGTGACTTTCATTTTTCTAATCATGATAAATACCTTTAAGATTTTGCTTATTTTAAGCTATAAATC